>CAZTNJ010000054.1:0-14523 GCA_964614835.1 uncultured Ignavibacteria bacterium
AAGAAGGATCATACATTAATGGCATCATTCAAGCTTACCACGTATAATGTCCGCGGCGGCGGATTAGCCGGGGGAGGTCAAGCACAATGAGAATTCTCGCTATAATACTGACCGCGATCCTTTGGTTCGGTGTGGGACTGGCGCAAAGTACGCTCGAAAATATCGCCATATCCAAGCTGGGAGATTCTATCCTGGTGGATATCATATTATCGGCGCCTTGCCAGTATGAGCATTCGCTAACCAAGGTGACCCCGGAAAGGATCGTTGTCGATTTAAAGAAAACCATTAATAATTGGCCGCAGAAAAATTATACGCGGTTACCACTAAAGACGTTAAGCGGCGTTAGAACCAGTCAGTATCAGGAGACGCCCGAAAGAGTAGCCCGAGTGGTTCTTGATGTAAACCGTCCGGTAACGTATTCGGTTAGCGATTTGCCAAGCGGCATCAGGATAAAGCTTCCCGCGATTGTAGGCGAGAAGGATTTCGCGCTATGGCAGGCTCGGGGGCCGAAAAAAGTTACTGAGCTTGTCAATGAAGAGAAACCGATAGAATCGCCCAAAAAGGCAATTGCCCTGGCACAAGCGCAAGCAAAAACCGAAGCCACCGAGAATGTAAAACCGCCTGAAAAACCTGCGGTTCAACCGCCTCCGGTCAAGGTCGAGGTTGTTAAGCAAGAAAAGCCGGCCGAACCCGTTGTTGAAAAGCCCAAGCCGGTTCAGGAATCGGTAAGCGCTCCAGCCCCGCAGCCTCAGAAGAACGAAACAGTTCCGCCTGCGGTTGCGCGAAGAGTCGGGACGGAGCTCGATGTGATGCCTCAACGAACGCTGGTCGAGTACGAAAAAGGCGGTGAAAGAGATCCTTTCAAGTCGTTAATCGGCCAGGGGACATCCAAGGCCGTGGCGGGCAAATTGCCGGCGGTAGAGAATTTAATACTGGTAGGCGTTCTTGAAGAGGATGAAGGCAATCAGGCATTATTTGAAGACGCAGAAGGAAATGGCTATATCCTGAAGCCAAGCGATCCCGTCCGTAATGGCTATCTGGCGTCAATCCAGAAAGATAAAGCCGTTTTTCAGATAACCGAGTATGGGTGGACCCGTACCGTTGCTCTTAACCTGAAATTACCCGAATTGAAATAAGGAGAATATGAATATGAGAAATATCAGGTACATGACGGTGCTGGCGGCAGTGATAATTGGCGCGGTCTTTTTTCTGGCCGGCAACGGTACTCTGTTCAGCCAGACTCAGGAATTAAGCAGTAATCCATCGGCTGAAGATGCCAAGATTATCAAAACACTATCGTTGAACAGCGCCGATATAACTTCGGTAATGATGTACCTTTCGGCATACAGCGGGATTAACATTGTGGTTTCGCCGAAAGTGGACGCGCAAATTACAATGCGGCTGGCCAATGTAACCTGGCGCCAGGCGCTGGATATAATCATGGAAACCTACGGTCTTGTTGGCGTAGAACAGCAGAATTATATCAGGGTGGTTAAAGCCGAAGACTATTTCGCGGAAAAGCGGGCGTTGGAACAACATAACGCGGAACAGACATCTCTTAAGAATCTGCGCACTCGGATAGTCAGAATTAAATATAATGTGGCTAAAGACCTAACGAAAGCCATGCAGGGGATATTATCGATGCGCGGCACGGTGGCGGTTGATGAACGCACCAATTCGTTAATCCTGCGGGATTTGCCGGAGAATTTAGATAAGGCGGAAGAGCTCTTAGGCGTACTTGACCGTGAAACTAAACAGATCAAGATATCGGCGCAGCTTCTGGAAGTGGAATCGACTGTATTGAGAGAAGCCGGATTTGATTGGCGGGTGATTTCCAGTCGGGCGCACGCCTTGCCATCGGCAAGCTATGACGGTTCTGCTCCCAAGAACGCCGATTTTATACCTGAACAAGATCTGGGAATCGGGACATCGAGCCAGATGACCGGAACGGCAATAGGCGATTTTAAACTATCGGCGGTGAAAGACGATTTTATGTTAGACGCCATGTTGAAGATGGCGGAATCGACCAATAAGGTTAAGGTGATAGCTCATCCGGAAGTGACCACGGTTGATAATATTGAGGCGTTTATTCAAATGGGCCAAAAGATACCTATCAAGCAATTCGACCCATCGGGTAACACGATTATCACTTTCTATGATGTCGGTATTCAGATGAGAGTAACGCCGCATATTACGTCGGAAAACAGGATTCTGCTTCACCTGAAACCGGAACGCAGTTCATATCAATATGACCCCAACGGCGTGATTATCAATACCCAGAACGCTGAAACCAATGTGGTGGTTGATAATGGTCAGACGGCGGTTATCGGTGGATTGACCAAGCAGGAAGAGCTTTCGTTGCGGGTTGGGTTGCCATATCTTAAAGACATACCCATATTGGGTTACTTATTCAGCTACAATAAAAAGAGCATCCAGAATCAAGATTTGGTAATCTTTGTGACGCCGACGATCGTCGATGAACAATTAAGCGGAAACCAATAGTTTAGGCAAGTATCGCTTTATTTAAGGGCGCAATCAAACGCGCCCTTTTTCTTTTGGATGAAAATCGATTACCGGTTAGTGTGGAAATCGGACGACATAAGATTTTCCCGATTGCCGAATTATATGAACTGCCCTTAATTATTCCTGCGTAATGGCGTATTTGTATATGTGATTATTTTCCGAATTATGTGAATTAATTTGGGCTTACAAGATAAGAATTCGCCCATAATTACCGATAAGTATATAGAGATATAATGAGTTAAGGCTGTCACCCTGTTTGTAGGTGGAATGAATATGTTTATAGCCCAACAAAAACTAATTTGGCTGTTAGCATTGATGGCAATTGTTTTGGTTTTCAGAAAACTTCAACAAAGCCCGGGAATGTATCGCAGTAAAATTTACAGGCTTTTGGCATACGGAAGTTGTTTGCTGATTTTCGGAACGGGCGTGGGATTATTGGGGGAGATCGGCGTATTGGGAGTGAATTACTCCCGTTCTTGGATTTTCTTTTTCATGGAAACCGCGATCGGCTACCTTGGGGGTTGGGCGCTGATTATCTGGGGATTGGCCAGCTGGTTGCCTCTGATTTTTACGCTGACAAATAAAATTGACAGTGGCGAAAAACATGTCGGTTTGTACGAACTGGTGGCCAAGATTACCGGATACGGTGATTTTTCGCCGGCAACATTCGCCCGTATTGCCAGCGCGGTAAACGACTATCTGGGTTATCAGGCCGTATCGTTTCACATGATGAATACCGGTAATATTTTGGAATTGTATTCAGCCGTTGGATTGACCGAAAAATCAAAAAGCCTTCTATCCCGTCCTCGCGGCGGATTATATGATAAAGTCTACAGCAGCGGAGAAATTTTCCAGGCCGACTCCGATTATCCGCTTCATCACGATATCGTAATCGAAACCGCAAGCGGGCCGGTCGTCGACGCGCTTTGTCTTCCGGTGGATTGCGGCGCCAAGCGAATTGGAGTGATCACTTTTTATACAAACGCGCCTTATGATTTTGTGGCGGATCTGGCGGTGTTGGAATATATCGCGGCAAGTTTAGGGCAGACTTGTTATCTGTCGGGGTTAGCGAGATCGTTGGACCAGCAGAAGACTATGCGCGATTTCATGGCGGTGATATTGAAAACCGCGCGTTCAGAGGATAATCTGAATACCCAGGCTATTCGTTTAGCGAAATTTTCCCGCAGCCTGATTAAATTCGACACGATGCATATCTATCTTATCGCTAATGGCCCATCGCATCTGCTTGAATTTGGCCTGCCAGCGGGAGGAAGAGTTGTCATAGAGAGAGGCCATTTTGAGGATTCCAAATACGCGCCAGTAAAATGGGTAATAAATAATAAGCGAAGCTTAAGCCTTCCAGAGCATAAGGCGGCCATGGCCGGTATATATCGGGTCGATACACAGAATAGTTGCCTTTATTTACCAATCGTTATCAGCGGCTCGGCGATTGGGGCGCTAGCGGTGTCGATATCCGGTAAATATCGATTCAATCTTACCGAAATTATTGCCTGCGAGGCGGTATCGGCGGTGTTATCCGGCGTACTTTTAAATGAAAGATATCAGCTCTCGATTACTGAATCTCTGGATAAAATCGGGGCGATTAAGTATTCGCTGGAAACAATCGCAGATAGCGCCAATTCGGAAAATGGATTACGCGAACTGGCCAAAATTGTGGTTGAGAAAACGCCCGCTACTTTCTGTCGAATCATGCTTCTGGACAATGAGCGAAATCGACTTCAAACAGCGGCCATTTATCAGCGGCGCGATTTGTTCTGGGATGATCGGTCGCTATCATATTTACCGCTTTCGGAGCTTTATGCCCACCGAAAGGTAATTGCCACCGGCCGCCCGGCAGTTTTAGGCGATGACAACAAAAGCTCGGCCATGTCGGAACTCGAAATGAATTTACTTCTTCCCAGAGGCGTATCGCAATGTTTGATCATGCCGCTGACAATAAATGGCAGGACAATCGGATTGATGACAGTCGGCGAAAACCGGAATTCATCGCGGAATAAACTTGGGTCATCCGAAATGATATTCGCATCGCTATTGGCGATGAATGTATCGATTTATTTATGGCAGAAGAACATTCAGAAGACTTTGGAAGTCACCATGGACTCGAATCGCGAAGCAGCCAGAAAAGCCCGTTATTACGAAGCGCAATCGAAGAATCTGGGACTTGTCTGGGGGCTTCCGAGCCGGATAAACGGCCCATTGGCGGGTATCCTGGCATCCTGCGAATATTTACGAAATGTCCCTGATATGAAAAGGGAAGAGATAGAAAAATATATCGGGGTAATTTCGCGGAATGCCGAAAAAATCCATCGGGTTTCGGGACAATTCGCGGAAGTGAAGAAGGTAATCGATAAAGAGGTAGTCAGTTAATCAGATATTCATGCGGAGATTCGATAAAAGGGTAGTATACGGTATCGCGGCCTGGGCAGTTACCCTGGCTATCTATTGTGTTGCCGGTATGGGCGATATCGTGGATGACAATCAATCTGTATATGTAGCCGATTTTGGGACAATAGGTTGGGTATTATTTTTTACAGTGATTGCGGCGTTGATATTTTTCGCCGGATCATCCACACAGCGATTTTTAGACAAACATAAGGCGCGGGAATTATCGAATATCGATGATTCAAGCACCGATTTTGGTAAAATTACTACAGCGCCAAAAAGCAACCAGCATAATTCAACAGCCGGGATAGGCACCGGCGTAATCAAGCTGTTTCAACAGATCAAAGACAATATCGGCGAGGAGAAAACCCTTACATTAGGATATCAACATCTTCTGGCGCTCGCCTGCGAGCATCTTGAGTTTGACGCGGGGGCGGCATTTCTTTTAGATCACCGGGGGCAATATTGTATAAATGGCAGCTACAATATCAATCGCGATCCACAGGAAAAATATATTCTTGATAATTCGGGAATCATCGCCGATCTCCTGACCAGAGATATTCCTAAATATATAATCGATTTGACGCAGATAACGGGAAACTGTTCAAGTTTATTTGCCGGATATAAAGCGGCCTGGTTAGTCCCGCTTCTGCCACAGGGGATGCCGGCGGGCGTGCTGATATTCGCGCACAAAGAAATACCACAGAGCCGAGAGGATTATTATCCGAAACTGGATTTTGTCAGCATCGCCGCTGGTTGGTTTTTCGAAAATAATCGCAAGGAAAGATTAATCGATAAAGAGAATAAAAAGAATTCGATGCTTGTGAACACATCGCTTGCGATTTCGTCATCGCTTGATCTCGATGAAGTCTGTCAGGTATTGGCCAGTAATCTGGGGCGGGCTTTCGGATGCAGTTACAGCTATGTCATGTTAAGCAATGAAAACGGCCGCAACATGAATATCCAGACATATTTTTCGGAACGAGGCAGCGAAATATTCGGCCCGGGCGAAAAGGAAGTCGATATTAGCGAGATGGTCTGGTTGAACGAGTTGATAGTTCTGGGGAGCCCGGTATTGCTGGAACCATACGAGCTTAATAGATTGTCGCGCCGCGATAAAGAAATTCTAAAAATCGAAGGCAGCGTAAAAACGCTTATCGCGCCATTGAAACATGCCGGAAAACTGACTGGTATTTTGTTTATGGTAGAACAGCGTTCCGCCGAAAGAACTCGTCTTGATGATGAGGTGGTTGATTTATGCGCGGCGCTGGTGGCCCAGGCGGCAGCGGCAATCGAAAACGCCAGGTTATATACAATGGTATCGGACAGAGTGGCTCAAATCACGACCATGTTCGATGTCGGTCAGGCGCTCAACACCGATTTAGACCTAATTCCTTTCATCGAACGGGTATTAGCGGCAATCTCAAGAAATTTCAAAATGTCAACTTGCTCTTTTTTCCTACGAGACTTTGATAGCAATGAACTTTATTTGGCGTCATCGATGGGGGATTTTCCTCACGAAAGACTGACCAGACGTATCCGAGTAGGTTTAGAGGGGATAACCGGACACGCGGTATCTATGGGCAAGCCGATTAATGTTGGCGATGTCACAATCGACCCCAGATTTATCGAATCGACCGGAAAAACGGCATCAGAGCTGGCTGTACCGGTGATCTTACACGGAACCGTCGTGGGCGTCCTCGATGTGGAGTCCGAAACCAAATATGCGTTTAGCGCCCGAGAGGAGGATCTTCTTAAATCACTGGTCGATCAGGTTGCCGTCGCAATCGAGAAGATTAAATTGAAACGACTTGAGAAAGAGCGTTCAAATAAACTTGCCCTGACGAATATTCTGGCCAAAAAACTATCGGGAGAGCAGGACCAGGGGCAATTCTTAAGCGAAGCGGTTAAAGGGCTGACGGAAGGTTTCGGTTTTGATTTTGGCGCGATCTTCTTACCGGATGAGCAGGGGAATTTGATTTTAGCCCGTCAGAGTTGTAGGTGGGGACAAGGTTTCGAACCTGGATTAATTTTAGGGGCGAATCAAGGATTACCTGGCAAAGTAGCAACCGCGCGGATGGCAAGCCATCTTGACCAAATTGATAATGATGATTTGGATAACGCTTTAGAGGGCGTAAAATCGCGTTATTGCTTGCCATTGATTACCGGCAATTCACTTTTGGGAGTGTTGGATATTCAGGACCGCCGGGCGGGGGCTTTTTCGCCAATCGATATCTCGACGCTTCAGACATTTGCCGAATTTCTGGCAGTCGCGATGAATAATATCAGGTTGTATAACGAAACTATAAACAAAGCCGAACGACTAAGCCTGGTTGACCAGATTAATCAGGCGATTTCCACTACTCTCGAATTGGAAGAGCTTTTTGGCCGGATTGTTAAGTCGTTATCGGAAATCACCGGTTACCAATGGGCCGCGCTTTTCTATAAAAACGAAGAGGGTTATTATATAAGATCAAGTTATATCCGCAATAATCTCGAAGAAATCACCAGAATAGTATTGCCGCCGTCAAATGAATTAAATGAGCGGTTTGATGAGATTATCAAAGGCGGACCACCCCGATATTCGAGCGCCGAGGATTTTGCTAAATCGCCGGATTTGTACAATTTTTTACAAGCGCGGGGAACCAATTACCTGGCTTTCTGCCCGGTAAAACATCAGGGAACAGTAAAGGGGATATTGGTTATAGGAAGTCCGAATCCCGACGGCTTCAAACAGCAAGACCGGATTCTCCTTCATGATGTTTCGATGCATCTTGAGATTGCCCTGAACAACGCGACTTTATATGGTGAAATCAAGAGCGCTTATGATAGCCTGCATGAAACTCAAGAGAAATTATTCCAGAGCGAAAAATTTAAGGCGCTTGGAGAGGTGGCCGCCGGAATCGCGCATGATTTCAAGAATATTTTAGCCGCGGTAAAGGGCAGGGCGGAGTTGTTGAAACTTCGGATTGAACAGCAGGAAGAAATAGACAGAGACGCTTTATTGAAAGGCCTGCATATTATCGACAAGTCAGCGGCGGATGGCGTCAATATTCTATCGAAAATCAACGAATTCAGCCGAACTGGGAGGAAGACCAACCTGGACAAAATCAATCTGCGGGAAGTGATTGAAGATACTCTTGAAATGACCCGTCCGAAATGGGAGAATCCCAATTGCCAAAAAACCATCAGCGTGACCAGTAATTATTCCGGCGATATGTATATGCTGGGAGACAGATCGGAAATGGTCGAGGTGTTTAGCAATTTAATCATCAATGCGGTCGACGCATCCGGTCCGACCGGAAGTATAGATATTAACGCGCATTCGGCTGGCGATAAGATTATAATCCAAGTAAGCGATACAGGTTCGGGAATTGACCCGCAATCTATAAAACGAATATTCGATCCATTTTATACGACCAAAGGACGGATAGGCACGGGTTTGGGATTAACCATGGTCTATGCGATTATTCAAAGACACGGCGGCGAAATTAGCGTGGATAGCAAACCGGGATTGGGAACCACATTTACAATAAAACTTCCGGCATTGACCATAAAATTTGGGGAATCTAATTTAAATGTCTTGATCGTAGAAAAAGGATCGAAATTTAAAGTCGCCCTGGGCAATCTGCTTAATGGTATGGGAATCACTTCCCATTGGGCGTCAACTTTACATGAGGCTGTTAATCTGCTTAAAAACAATGTCGTAAATGTGGCAATGATCGATATTGATTCGCTTGGGGATGCCGGTTGGACTACTGTCAAGGAAATCCATAAATTGGCGCCTGATATCTCGATACTGCCGATTGCTGAAAACATTGACTCAAATGACCCCGAACAGATGAAGATAAATGGTATCACGGGCGCAATCCATGCCGGTACGGATGCTGGCGATCTTGGTCGGTTAATCAGAAAACTAAATGCGGAGAAAGCCAATGCCAGATAGGCAGAATACGCTTTCGATCAAACCGATTTTTAAGGATTTGTCTGTCTGGATAAGTCGTAATTTGGATGCCGATTATTTAATGCTGGCAATCATTGATGATTGTAAGGCCGGTTTCGATATTTTAACCGGTAAATCTATCGATGATAGATTAGTATTCGCGCTGCAAAAGCGTCTAACCGGACTAATCCAAAGCCAATTACCGCCGCAACATGAGGATTTAACGAAGACTACCGCTTGCGATACCGATGGAAATATATATATCCAGGCGATTAAGGATTCTTTGGGATGCGAAAAGGCGCTTCTTGTTCCTGTGACTATTGAGGATATCGGAGAAGGGATTTTAATCTGGGCCTGGCAAAAAACCCCTCCGAATTATTCGGCGATAGCAATTGAAAAAGCCGCTCTGATAGCGGACCATGTGGCATTATCGCTTAAATTGACATTAAAAGAAAAGAAGGGACAAGACCTTAATGCCAAGTTAGCGGCCTTGTTGGAACTTTCCACCGCTATTTATTCATCGCTGAATTATACGGAAGTATTAGAAAAAGCGGTAAGCCTATCGATGGAGATTGTTGGCGCCGATGGCGGTTCACTTTTTATTCTGGATAAGAAAAATGGAATTTTGAAACCGCTTATTACCGTGGATGCCCGTCATGAAGAAGAAATATCGAAAATCACATTAAAAGTCGGCGAGGGGCTAACGGGCTTGGTCGCAAAATCAGGGGTCGGCATAATCTCAAATCATAGCGAAGAAGACCCGAGGGCGGTGCAAGTGCCGGGAACCCCGCAAGATCCGGAGTCCATAATAAGCGCGCCTTTAACCTGGTCGGGGGACGTAATAGGCGTTATCACGCTGCGTTCCGAATCATGCAAGGTTTTTCAGCAGGAAGACCTGGATATCTTAACCATTTTCGCTCGTCAGACTGCCGACGCGATTGAAAACGCCAAATTATTTGATAGCCTGGAGAAAGCGTATCAGGAATTAGCCAGTACTCAGGAGCAATTGATCATGACCGAAAAGCTTCGGGCGCTGGGCGAAATGGCCGGCGGTGTGGCTCATGATTTCAATAATGTGCTGGGGGCGATTTTGGGTCGAACACAATTATTATTGAGAGTCGTGGAAGACCCGAAGTTGGTCAAACATCTACAGCAAATTGAACAGATGACGCTCAACGGAGCCAAAACTATTCAGAGGCTGCAAAATTTCACGAGAGTATCATCAAGCGGGCGTTATGAATCGATCGATTTGATAAAAGTTGTGGAAGACGCAATCGAGATGACGCGTCCCCGCTGGAAAGACCAGTGCCAGAAAGGCGGGGTAGCAATAGACCTTCGCTTTGATTATAAAGAAAAGCTTTTGGTAATGGGGAATCCCGGCGAATTGGCCGAAGCATTTTCCAATTTGATAATGAATTCAATCGACGCATTACCGCAGGGTGGTTCAATTGCGATTAATTCGACAAGACACGATGATAAGGCTATCCTAACATTCCAGGATAATGGCGTTGGGATGGACGAAGTAACGCTGAAACGAATCTTTTTCCCATTTTTTACCACCAAAGGCCGCCAGGGTACCGGGATGGGATTATCGGTAGTGTATGGGATTATTAACCGACATAGGGGGGAAATCGATGTAACCTCCAAAATAGGCAAAGGTACGACTTTCACTATCATACTACCGATATCCCAAGATGCAAGCCAGGTTGCCGAGGCGATGCCTAAACCAGCGCAGGTTACAAAAGCCAAAGTATTGTTGGTTGATGACGATGAGAATATCCGGTCGGTGATAAGCGATATGTTGGATTTGCTGGGTCATCAGGTAATGGCGGCGCCATGCGGCGAAGACGCGTTGAAGCTATTCCAGAAACATGCTTTCGACCTGGTAATCACCGATTTGGGCATGCCGGGAATCAGCGGGTGGGACGTAACCCGCGCTTGCAAAGATTTAAAACCGCAAGTACCGGTCATAATGATATCCGGGTGGGGGAATCAAATCGACGAAGATATGATAAGCCAGAGCCGTCTGGATGGTGTTCTGGCCAAACCGTTTGAGCTGAATAAAATCAAAGCGATGCTTAATAAAGTACTTTCAGAAAACTCAATTACATCCGATATCAAAGTCGGTTAAGTTCTCCAAAAAGCCATTGACATTTTAGCCCCAAAATTTCAAATTACCGTATGGGCAAGTTTTTTTCGGTGTTGCATGATTATAAACAACAGGTGGACCAGTTTATATTTCAACAACTGCCCAGAGACCACGCGATTCCCGAAATAAGCAATCTATATGAGATGATGCGCGATTACCCAAGTCGATCCGGCAAAGGCTTGAGGCCATCGATTTTGCTTATATTCTGCAAGGCTTTCGGAGGGAATCCGGAGAAAGCGATCAATACGGCCGCCGCCCTGGAATTGTTTCAGAACTGGATCGTTATCCATGACGATATCGAAGATGGTTCGGAATTAAGACGCGGTCAGCCTGCGCTTCATGTGAAATATGGAATGCCTCTGGCGCTGAACGCCGGAGATGCTCTGGCGGGCAAGATGTGGGAGTTTTTAAAAAATAATCGGGCGATTATCGGCGCGGAGACGACTCTGGACGTTATTGAGCAGTTTTTAGTAATGTCCGATGAGACGACATCGGGGCAGCATGTAGAATTATCCTGGGTGCAGAACCGGCGCTGGGATTTGACCTATGACGATTATTTTGGGATGTGCCGTAAGAAAACAGCCTGGTATACCTGTATGACTCCCGCCTGGACGGGGGCGTTGATTGCGGGCGCCGATAAAAAATACCGCGATATTATTTTCAAATTCGGGATGGATTTGGGAATCGCTTTTCAAATTCAGGATGATGTTCTAAACCTTATCGGCGAGGAAAAAGTATATGGAAAAGAAATCGGGGGCGATCTCTGGGAAGGCAAGCGAACGCTGATTACTATCGAGTTGATGAAACAGGCCAGCAAATCGGAGCAGGCGTTCTTGAAAGAGGCGTTGGATTTGCCGCGCCTGGAAAAGCGAAAAGCCGACATGGATAATATCATGCGAATGATCATTGGCTACGGATGTATCGATAAGGCGATGGCAGTATCTATAGAGCTGGCTACTCGCGCCCGCAACGAGTTCTCGCGGCTCGACGGGTCCATAGATGAGTCGCAACGCGAAATAATCCTTGAGCTTATCGATTTTATGATCGATAGGAAATTTTAAGCGTTTTTTTATTTCAATTTGTAAACCGCTTTAATCAAACTCGAAATATCCTCTGATATAGAATTAGTTAAGCATGGTTGATTCGAAGAATTCGAAAAAGGCTTTTATCCGCAGAATGTTCGACGATATAAGCGATCGATACGATTTTCTGAATCGAGTAATATCGTTCGGTTTGGATGGTTACTGCCGGCGGAAAGCAGTCGCGCGGCATACTAAAGATAATCAGGTGCTGGATATTTGTTCGGGTACAGGCGATATGGCGGTCGAATTGCTTAGGCAGAAGGATTTCGGCGGTTTTATCGTGCTGGGGGATTTTTCGATGGAGATGCATAAACTTGCGGGCAGGAAAATAGACAAATTCGATGGCGGTAAGGATAAGGAATTCGTCTGCAGAGTCTGTTGCGATGCCGAAAACATGCCTTTTAAGAGTAATGTGTTTGATGGCGTTATCAGCGGTTATTCGCTTAGAAACCTGGGAGATTTGCGGGCTTTTGGGACGGAAATTGGAAGAGTGCTTAAAACGGGTGGGAAGGGATCGCTGATAGATGTCGCTCATCCGCCAAATAAATTTTACGCGAAATTGTTTTATTATTATTTTTACAGGTTGATTCCCTTAATTTCTCGTTTTTTTACCCGGAAAAAATATGCCTATAAGTATTTACCGGTTTCATTACGAACGTTTTTTAAGCAATCCGAAGTGGTGGATAGGCTGACTTCCGGCGAATTGTCCGGCGAATATGAAGATTTGTTGGCGGGTTCGGCGGCGCTTTATAAGTTAAAAAAGAATGCTTAGATTGTTCGCAGATACCAAACGAATCGGCCTATTGGGCCTTTTTGTTATTGTGGTATTTTTTGCCGGTTGCGGTCAGGATAAGCCGCGGGAGAAAAAGCCGGAAGCAACCACTGCCACAAATGCCAAAGTAGTTGTCGCGGAAGTGTACGATGGCGATACATTCGTTATGAGCGATGGCAGAACAGTGAGAATCGCGGGAATAGATACTCCGGAGGCTGGGGAGAGATTTCACGACGAGGCAAAGGCATATCTATCGGGGTTGATTATCGGTAAAGAAATTACCCTATTGCCAATTCCGGCTGGGAAGGATCGCTATGGGCGGACGCTTGCTGAAATGTTTATCGATACAGTGAATATCGGTATAGATATGATTAGGCATGGATATGCTCAATTGTATTTATTTGGGGACGATAGCTATCTAAAAGATAGATATCTGCCTTATCTTAAGGAGGCGATATATCAGAAAATCGGGATTTGGGGGCTACAATCGCCCAAGCCAGAAGACTACTATATTCGGATAAAGGGGTCATATCGGTTTCATAGGCCATTGTGTCCCAATTTGAAAGAGGCTAACCCCAAGAACCTGAGAAGAATAAATACCCGCATGGAATGCCTTGAGGAGGGGCTTTCGCCCTGCCGAAATTGTCGTCCTTGACCATAATTCAAGACGCTAAGTATAATGCCGATAACAATAACTGAGGTAATATATGCCATCAGTGTTGGTTATCGAAGACAAAGACAGCATGCAAAAAATGCTGGCGGCCACGCTCGAATCGGAAGGGTTCGATGTCGAGGCGGTCGGCGATGGGCAATCGGGAGTCGATAAGGCGCGCGAGAAGCGTTATGATGTGATATTGACCGATCTGAAACTGCCCAAGATGGATGGTATCCAGGTGCTTTCCGAGGTGAAAGAAATCGATCCGGAAGCCCCGATTATCGTGATGACCGCCTATGGTACAGTCGAGACAGCGGTGCAGGCGATGCGAATGGGGGCGTTCGATTTTCTGACAAAGCCGTTTGACACTGATCATCTTTCGGTCATTATCAAGCGAGCGATGGAAAATCGCCGGTTAGTCGCCGAAAATATTTTACTTCGAGAAGAGCTTGGTCGGAATCATGGTTTAAGCGATATAATCGGAGTTTCGGATAGAATAAAAGAAGTCTCAGAGTTGGTTCGCAAAGTCGCGCCTTCGGAGACGACTGTGCTATTTCTGGGCGAATCCGGCACTGGAAAAGAGTTGTTCGCCAGAGCCATACATCAATTATCGAATCGGGCGAATGCGCCTTATGTGACAATTAATTGCGCGGCCATTCCACATGAGCTTCTTGAAAACGAGTTATTCGGGTCGGAAAAAGGGGCTTATACCGGTTCGGTAGCCCGCAAGATGGGGAAGTTCGAAATCGCCAACGGCGGCTCGATTTTCTTAGACGAAATCGGCGACCTGGATGTAGCGCTTCAGGCGAAGCTTTTGCGCGTGTTGCAGGAAAAGAATTTCGAGCGTCTGGGCGGCAACAAGGTAATTTCGGTGGATGTCAGAGTAATCGCGGCATCAAATGTTGATTTGAAAGAGGCCATAAATAAGAAAAAATTCAGGGAAGATTTATTTTATCGTTTATCGGTTTTCCCGATTACTATTCCACCTTTAAGAGA
>CAZTNJ010000054.1:14533-16858 GCA_964614835.1 uncultured Ignavibacteria bacterium
GATGCTGCTCATCGGAGTGCAGGCGTTCGGGCAGCCGGCGACCCAGCCGGTACCCCCCCCCGGCCGTGCGCTTCAAAACATCACGACCCGTAAAGCCCCAAAAATGGCCCCCGTTCTCCCCCAAAAAAAAACGGCCAAATTTTAGCGAGTATCGGCGTCAATATTGATCAAATTTAACTGGCCGGGAAATGTCAGAGAACTCGAGAACACGATTGAACGAGCGATAATTTTGTGTGGCGACGGCTCAATTCTTCCGGAACATCTGGCGATTAGAATCACATCGGCCTCGGAGATTCGATTAAGGGACGGGGCTGGCCTTAAGGAAGTCGGCGCATATGCGCAAGCTGAAGCCGAAAAAGGGTTGATAAAACGAGTGTTGGCCGAAACCAAAGGGAACAAGAAAAAAGCCGCCGAGATATTACGAGTCGATTATACCACGCTATTTGAGAAGTTGAAGAAATACGGCCTTCAGGAAAAAGAAGCAGAATAGTATACCCGTATAACGTGTTTATAGTAAAATGATTTGCGGCGCCTCCGTAAGCGCGGTTAAACTATGTTCTATTTTATTAAGATCATCGGTTTAGTTTCGTGGGTAAATCCATCGATAGCTAACCGATAGAAATATATTCCAGAATTTAATCCTTGGGCATTCCAGACGAATTGGTGCGCGCCCGGAGTTTCATTTTGACGATCAACGCTCGTTACCAGCCTGCCTAAAAGGTCGAATATCGCGATAGAAATATTCGATGATTTCGGCAACCAATACGAAATTACCGTAGATGAATTGAACGGATTGGGGTAGTTTTGGTTAAGCATATAATTCGCAGGAGCGGCTGGGTTCGGATTGTTGATGTTTAACGGTAACGGGCCGAGGGTACCATTTGGATTGATATTCTGAAGATAGATATCACCGTTAGTGTCATTGCGTTCATCCTCCCAAACCGCGATTGCCTGGTAAAAGATATTAACATCAGATACCAGATAACCTTTTGAGCTGGGTAATGAACTCATAGCGGTTGGCCAATCGAGCCATTGCGGCACCCCATCGATATCGACTTTAAGCGCGTTAATCAGGCAATCAGTGACATCATTGGGCGATTGCTTATAGATAATAATCGCGCCATTAGCCTGCGGGCAAGCTTGCACCGAGCTTAAGCTGGGATTACCCAGGGGGATTAGTTCGAGTCCTTCCGGATTCCAGAGTGGAGCGCCAGTCGAATCGAGGCATTGGCCAACGATACCATCGAAATTTTGGTTCATGTCGGACTCGGGGAAGAAGAACATGACATTTGGCGAAACCGGCGATTTGGCAATAGCAGGTTGGCCCTGTAGGCGGGCAGCCATCGTTGATAGCAATACGCCATCAGCCTGCCAGGCAATGCTGCCATCGGATTTAATATGTTGGGCGTAGGCATGCAGATTATTGTCACGCGAGTCGTACCAATAGCAATAGACGCCACCAGCGCCGTCATCGCACATTTCCGGTTTCATCTGGGGGCCTAAACCGCCAGCGTTGGATACGGCCACCGTATCATTAGCCCATACGCTATGACCATCAGCATCGAGCTTATTAACGTAAATGTTTTTGGGTGGCCACCAGCCACCGGCAGTAGCCATTAAGTAGAGTACCACCACAGCATCATTGGTAGATGCGGCCACTCTTGGGAAAGACATACCATATTCAGAGTAGTACTTTTTGATTGGCGGTTCCCATACATCCTGACCATTAGCGGTTACTTTACGAACGCAGATTGTATCATCCGCCTGCCAGACAATTACGGCGTTATTATTCGTGGTTACCGCGACCTGCGGGATGTATTCATCAACAGTATTATTAGAAATTGTGAGGCCATTGGCGCCCCAGAGAAAATTCCCGGCCGTGTCGATCTTGTAGGCATAAATATCCCAATCGGCGCTCGCGCGAATATCGTTTACTACTAAAATCGCATTATCCTGATTGTCGACAGTCATATCATAATCGGTCACCCAGGAATTCTGATTGTGATTGCTTATACATATTCCATTAGAATCCCAGCGGGCGGTTCCGGTCGAGTCAAGATACTGCATGTACATATCGTAATTTCCTCTAGCCGTGTTGTAATAACTGATATAGCAGCCGCCATCGGAAGTTGCAGCCACGATAGGCATGGTTTGTTTGCCATTCTGATCGGTGATAATCAGGTTGCTATCCGCAAAAAGCGGCCACTGGGCATATAGATTTCCTGACCATAGTACACCGATACATAATAGAATAGTTAATGCTATCGTTTTAGAAAAATACATAAATACTCCTTTCTTTAGCCCCGTTTAATACTAATATAGCTT
>CAZTNJ010000055.1:0-16714 GCA_964614835.1 uncultured Ignavibacteria bacterium
GATCCGATTTACGGCTTGCGTCCGTTCGAGGCGCTTCGTCTGGCCAGATTCATTTATTCCGACATCAAAGTAGCCCGTCAGGCAGTTGATATTATCATGAAACTCTATAACGCTTTCCAGGGTGTGGATGCATCACTGGCTGAAATCAACCCGCTGGTGCTGGATGGCAACGGAATGCTGGTGGCTCTCGACGCCAAAATCAATCTCGATGATAATGGTTTGTTCCGTCATCCCGAACTGGAAAAGATGCGTGATCTGGATGCTGAA
The DNA here is from genome assembly GCA_964614835.1 of uncultured Ignavibacteria bacterium. Classification (GTDB taxonomy): domain Bacteria; phylum Zixibacteria; class MSB-5A5; order UBA10806; family 4484-95; genus JAAYTW01. The sequence continues at coordinate 268 of CAZTNJ010000055.1, forward strand.
GAACCCGCGGAAATCGAAGCCAAGAAAGCGGATCTTTCGTTCGTGAAATTAAACGGGAATATCGGCTGTATCGTGAACGGCGCGGGTCTGGCGATGGCGACCATGGATCTGGTGAAATATTTCGGCGGCCAACCGGCCAATTTCCTCGATATCGGCGGTTCATCCAATCCGGAAAAAGTAACCACGGCCATGCGGATTATCTTGAACGACCCCAATGTTGGCGTGATTCTGTTCAATATCTTTGGCGGTATCACTCGTTGCGACGATGTCGCCAACGGCATTGTTCAGGCGGTCGAAAAACTCAATCCGCGCGTGCCGATAGTGGTTCGCCTAACAGGCACAAACGAAGACAAAGCCAAAGAAATCATGGACAAGTGCCAGTTCCCATCGACCAACTCGATGGAAGAAGTGGTCAAGATGGCTATCAAAGAGGTTGCTTAAGCGAGCGAAACGGATATATCGCTGCAACAATCAAGAGGCTAATTAGAGAAATAACACTTGAGATAAAGAATAAGAAGGTATGCAATGGCAATTTTTGTTGATAAAAATACGCGGGTAGTAGTTCAGGGTATTACCGGCCGCGATGGTTCGTTCCATACCCAGCAGATGTTGAACGCGGGCACCAAAGTGGTGGCCGGTGTCACTCCCGGTAAGGGAGGCACCGAGGTTTTCGGAGTGCCGGTGTTTGAAAATGTCGCCGATGCCGTGGCCAAAACCAAAGCCAACACATCGATTATTTTCGTACCGCCAAGTTTTGCGATTGACGCCATATATGAGGCGGCTGAAGGCGGCGTAAAACTCATTATCTGTATCACCGAGGGTTTGCCGACTATCGATATGGTAAAAGTATATCACTATCTGAAAGCCAAGGGTGTGCGCCTGATCGGCCCCAACTGCCCGGGAATTATTTCTCCCGAACAGAGCAAAGTCGGAATTTTACCGAGCCAGATTTTTAAGAAAGGCCCAATCGGAGTCATTTCGAGGTCGGGAACGCTCACCTATGAAATCGTCTATAATCTGACCAATAAAGGCCTGGGTCAATCAACCTGTATAGGAATTGGCGGCGACCCGATTATCGGCACTAATTTTATCGATTGCCTGGAGGCGTTTGAAAACGATCCCCAAACAAAGGGAATCGTGCTTATTGGCGAAATCGGCGGGTCGGATGAAGAAATGGCCGCGGACTTTATAAAGAAAAATCTGACAAAGCCGGTTGTTAGTTTTATCGCCGGAAGGACAGCTCCTCCCGGAAAGAGAATGGGACATGCCGGCGCGATTATTTCGGGTTCATCAGGTTTGGCCGAAGATAAAATCAAGGCTTTGAATGCGGTTGGTATTCCGGTGGCGGAGATACCATCGAAGATAGCCGATCTGATGGCCGAAAAGCTGGCGTCCGCAAAAAAGAAAGCCGCAAAAAAAACGGCCAAAGCGACTCCCAAGAAAAAGATCGCTAAAAAGATAGTCAAGAAAGCAGCGCCCAAGAAAAAAGCGGCTAAGAAACCCGCCAAAAAGAGCGCTGCCAGAAAGAAAAAATAGTTATGGCTGAAGAAACAACCACCAAGAGATATCAATCGCGACCGGATCCGATCGTGATTTATAGAAAATGGTGTAAGGCCTGCGGAATCTGTATCGAACTATGCCCGCAGAAAGTGTTTGATGCCGATAGAGATGGTTATCCGGTAGTGGCCCGGGGTCTTGATTGCACCCAGTGTTCTATCTGCTGGGTTCATTGTCCCGATTTCGCCATAGTGTCAACCGAAAAATGAGTTGAAAAATGACGGAAATAAATAATCGAAAACTGCTTCAAGGCAACCAGGCCAGCGCTTTAGGGGCGCTTGCGGCCGGTTGTCGTTTCTTCGCCGGTTACCCGATTACGCCATCGACCGAGATCGCCGAAACTATGGCGCTGGAATTGCCAAAAGTCGGCGGCCGGTTTATCCAGATGGAAGATGAAATCGCCTCGATTTCGGCAATAATTGGGGCATCGGTAGCAGGGGCTAAATCAATGACGGCGACTTCAGGACCGGGTTTTTCGCTGATGCAGGAAGGACTTGGGTATGCCTATATGACCGAAGTTCCCTGCGTTACGGTAAATGTGATGCGCGGCGGCCCCTCGACCGGATTGCCAACTAAAGTAGCTCAGGCCGATGTGATGCAGGCCAAGTGGGGTACGCATGGCGACTATTTTCCGATAGTATTGTGTCCATCATCAGTGAAGGATTGTTTTGATATCACTGTAAGAGCATTTAACCTATCGGAAAAATATCGGAGTCCGGTGATTGTTTTGTCCGACGAAGTCATCGGCCATATGCGGGAAATAGTCGAATTACCTGATCCATCGACTCTTCAGATAATTGAACGTAAGCGTCCGAGCGTACCGCCGGAGTGGTATAAGCATTTTCAGATTACGGCGGACTTCACATCGCCGATGGCCAGTTTCGGCGAAGGATATCGTTTCCATCTAACAGGGCTTACCCATGATGAACGTGGATTTCCGACCGCCAGTAGTGAAACGATAGCGGCCAAACTGGATAAGTTAAAACTGAAAATTGAACGTCACGCGGATGATATTACCGAATGCCGTCAATACCTCTGCGAGGATGCCAATATCGTGTTGTTCGCGTATGGTTCTGTCGCTCGGGCCGCCCGTCAGGCGGTAATGGAGGCGCGCAAGAGACGTTTGCGGGTCGGATTATTCCAGCCGATTACGTTGTGGCCATTCCCGGAGGAGCAATTACGGCGGATGACCCAAAAGGCCAAACTGGTAATTGCGGCCGAATTGAATCAGGGGCAGATGATCGGCGAAGTAAGAAGGATTTGCAGAGATAACATCAGGGTTATCGGTTTAAATAAATATGATGGGGAACTAGTTACTCCAGAACAGATCCTGAATCTGATTAAAGAGGAGCGTTAAGATGCAAAAATCCGATGTAACCCATCAATACTTGAGGCCAAATATGGAATTTCCCAATGTCTGGTGTCCCGGATGCGGAATAGGAATTGTACTGGGCGCGTTTATCAGAGCTGTGGATCGTCTGGCCATCCCTAAAGATGAAATCGCTTTGGTTTCCGGTATCGGCTGTACGGCCAGGATTCCGGCTTATGTTGATTTTAATACTTTGCATACAACTCACGGAAGGCCGCTGGCTTTCGCGACTGGCGTGAAATTGGCGAACCCGAAATTAAAGGTCGTGGTTATTTCCGGCGATGGAGATATCCTCGCTATCGGTGGAAATCATTTTATTCATTCCTGCCGCCGCAATATCGATATGACTCTGGTTGTGGTGAACAATTATATCTACGGCATGACCGGCGGACAGTATTCTCCGACTACGCCTTTGGGCAAAAAGGCTTCGACCGCGCCTTACTTAACGCTGGAACAACCATTCGATACCTGCAAGCTGGCGATGAGCGCGGGAGCCTCATTTGTGGCTCGCGGCACGGTTTATCATGCCACCTTGTTATCGAACTTGATTGAGAAGGCGCTTCAGAAAACCGGATTCTCGGTGGTGGAGGCGATGTCGAACTGTCACACTCAATATGGTCGCCAGAACAAGGAGGGTACCGCCACCAAGATGATCATGGCGCAAAAGGAAATCGCGGTGCCGGTTTCCAGCGCAGCCAAAATGACGCCGGAGCAACTTGAGGGCAAATATATCACCGGCGTGCTGGCTGATATCGAACGGCCGGAATACCTTCAGCAATACCAGGCTCTAATCGATAATGCTCAGGGCTCTTTAGGCGAACCCGAAGACGCGCCGAAAAGGGCCAAGAGCCGCAAACAGGAAGAATAACCAAATCCGGCGCATTCAAACTTTTTAATACGGTGAAAAGATGAAAAAACGCACAAGCGACGATCGATATGAAATAAGGCTTTCCGGTTCCGGCGGACAAGGACTGGTTTTGGCCGGCGTAATGCTGGCGGAAGCAGTCGGTGTATTTGAAGGAAAAAACGTAGCTCAAACTCAAAGCTACGGCCCGGAAGCAAGGGGAGGATCATCAAGGTCCGATATCGCGATTTCCAAAGGCGAGATATATTTTCCGAAAACTTCAAGATTGGATTTGTTGCTTTGTCTTACGCAGGATTCATGCGATAAATACTGCCATAGCCTGAAAGAGGATGGCATTTTAATTGTCGATTCTGATATCGTTCGCCAACCGCCGCCTTTAAAGACGGTTTATTCGTTGCCGTTTACGCAGATTTCAAAGGAGCGACTGGGGACATCTATTGTAACCAATGTGGTTTCAACCGCGACCAGCGTGATCATTTCCGGCGTTTGTAGTCAGGAATCATTCTTAAAAGCGGTCCTGGGGCGCGTGCCAAAAGGGACTGAACAGAAAAATGAGGCCGCTTGCAAATTAGGATTTGAACTTGGCCAAAAAGCTTTAAAGGGAGAACTATAGAGTGGGGCGGACGCTGGTGATTATAAAGCCTGACGCGGTCGAACGAAATCTGATCGGCGAAATTATCAAGAGATTCGAGTCGGCCGGATTTGTTGTTGATGGAATTAAAATGTTAAGATTAAAACCGGCGGATGCCCGCCGGTTTTACGCCGTGCACGAAGGCAAACCGTTTCTCAATGATTTATGCGAGTATATGTCTTCCGGACCGATTGTGCCGATGATTATCAAATCGGAAGGGGAGACTTTTGAAAAGGTACGTAAGTTTATCGGCGCCACCGATCCAGCCAAAGCTGAGCCGGGGACTATCCGGCGCGACCTGGCTATCAGCATGACTAAAAATTCGGTGCACGCATCTGATTCGGCTCAAAACGCCGAAATCGAGATAGGATTCTTTTTCAGCTAATGCAAATAGGGCTGCCATACGGGGGGCGAATAAAACGATTCGATATTTCCAACCTGATGGGCAGGTATCGGTGCGATTTTCCGGAACCGTTACAAGCGGAACAACTTGAACTCAGGATTAATGAAGGTCTAAAAGAATATTACCCGCTCTTAAAAGGCAGGCGAGTCCTTACGGTCGTTAATGATTTCTATCGCCGCACTCCCAACGACCGTTTACTTCAAATAGCCTGGGATTATTTAAAAGACGGAAAGATTATCATAGCCGCGGGAAGCCATCGCAAGCCCACACTTCGCGAGTTAAGCGATATTTTTGGCTATTGGATGAGCCACGTAAAGGATATGATTCTGTATCATGATTGCTATGATAAGGCGGCCATGGTCGATTTTGGGGTGACATCGAGAGGCACGCCGGTTAAATTAAATAGGGCCCTGGCGGAAGCCGATGTTGTGTTCACGATTAATTCGGTGGAACCGCACTTTTTTGCGGGTTTTACCGGCGGGCGCAAATCGATAATACCAGGGCTGGCATCATTTGAGACGATTCAGGCAAATCATAAATACGCCAAGGATATCAATGCGACTACATTAAATCTGGATGATAATCCTTTACACCAGGATTTGGAAGAGGCGATCGATTTAATCAAGGACAAATTACTACTGACAATTCAGTGCGTAACCAACCGAGAAGCCGCCATTATTGATGTTTTCTCCGGCGAATTGAGGCCAACTTTCAGGAAAGCTGTTCAATCGGCGTATAAGTATTGCACTATCGATGTACCGCATAAGTATGATATTGTAATCGCCAATTGCGAACCGCCGCTTGATGTAAACCTGTATCAACTACAGAAAGCCCAGGAGCATGGCGGGTTATTGGTCAATGAAGGGGGAGTATTAATCGTGATGGGGGCATGTCCGGAGGGAATTGGTTCGGATTATTTTATCAAATCGGCCGAAAAATATCCCACACCGCAAATCGCGCTCGAGCACGCCGATACCGATGATTCATTTGGCATGCATAAACTCATAAAAACCGCGCGTCAACTTCAGCAATTCAATATTTTCTATGTAACCTCGCTTGACGTCGATACTGTCAGTAAAGTATATTTCAGGGCATTTAATAGTATTGAGGCGGCTTTGGCTGAAGCTTTCAGGATAAAGGGTGAGCAAGCTCAGGTCGCGATTCTGGAAGATGCCGGTTATTCGGTTCCGGTCGTGAAACCTTAAGCCCGTATCGGCAAGTTTACGTTGATGTGAAAGGGCTTTGATGTTAATGGTGTGCATAACCGATGAATAATCCCGTATCTATGCGAAATTAAGGCGATTTATTTTGCTTATTGACGATTAATGCAGGGTGAAAAATAACGGGAGAATGCCTATGTCGAAACAGGATAAAAACGTTTTAGTAGGACTGGTAATTGTCGTTATCGGCGGGCTCTTACTTCTCGATACGCTGGAAATAATAAATTTCAATTTCTGGAGAATGGCGGGAAAATTCTGGCCATTGATTCTTATAATAATCGGTTTGGTCATTATTCTCGATAAAGATAAAATCAAAAAGAACCACTATGACGAAGGCATATTAGAATCAAATTCCGAAAGCGAAAGCTCCCGGGAATCGACGGCATTCGGTATACTGGGCGATATCAGGATGGCCGGGTTTACCAGCGTCCCTGATTCAATCGACAAATCCCTGTTGATTGGCGATATCGTAATCGACCTGTCGAGCGCCAAGCTTCCGGAAGGCGAAGCACATATAAGCGTGTCAGTTTTAATTGGCGACATAGATATTCTTTTACCGGCGAATTTTCCGGTTAAGGCAAATTTGAATTGTTTGCTTGGGTCAACCACGGTTGATAGGCGCAAATCGGATGGTCTCGCAGCGAATCTCGATCAAGAGGATGATCAGTATGCCGGGGCGCGAACTCGTGTTTACGTTCACGGCCGGGCGCTGATTGGGGATATTTCGATAATGCATGTAGCAGGATAATGGAGAGAAAATGGCAAAATATAAAAAGGTTAGCCTACCCACCAATGGTTTAACGATAAAAATAATCAATAAAAAGCTGGTGGTGCCGGAAAATCCGATTATCCCGGTTATTGAAGGGGATGGTATAGGCCGCGATATCATGAAAGCGACCCGGCGGGTGGTTGACAAGGCTGTAGAAAAGCAGTATGGAAACAAACGGAAAATCGTTTGGTTCGATGTTTACGCCGGCGAAAAGGCAAAAGAAATATATGGCGAGCTCCTTCCCGAAGACACATTAAGAGCAATCAAAGAATTCGGTGTCGCGCTCAAAGGGCCGCTGACGACTCCCGTGGGCGGCGGCTTTCGTTCAATAAATGTTACTCTAAGACAGAAATTTAATCTATTCGCCTGCATCAGGCCGGTGCGCTATTTCAAAGGCGTGCCATCACCGATGAAACGCCCGGAACTTCTGAACGTTGTGATATTTCGGGAAAACACCGAGGATGTCTATGCCGGTATCGAATGGCCTAAAGGGAGCGCCGAGGTCAAAAAGGTGATGGAATTTCTGGTTAAGAAGATGAAGGTTAAAATTCGGCCCGATTCGGGAATTGGCATAAAGCCGATTTCGGCAACGGGGTCGAAACGCCTGGTGCGGAAAGCGATTCAATATGCTATCGCCAACAACCGCAAATCGGTGACACTCGTGCATAAGGGCAATATCATGAAATATACCGAAGGGGCATTTCGTGATTGGGGATATGAAGTAGCCAAAAAAGAATTCAGCGAATATACGATTACCGATAAGGAAGTAAAAGAGCTTTATGGCGGAAAGGTACCGCCGGGAAAAATCGTAATCAAAGATCAAATCGCCGACGCGATGTTTCATCAGGTGATTATCCAGCCGGACGATTATGATGTGGTGGCAACCACGAATCTCAATGGCGATTATCTTTCGGATGCCTGCGCTGCCCAGGTTGGCGGCCTTGGAATGGCGCCTGGCGCAAATATCGGCGATTTTATAGGAGTGTTCGAGGCCACTCATGGAACGGCGCCGACATTCGCGGATATGGATATTGCCAACCCCGGCTCGCTGATGTTATCGGCTGGTTTGATGCTGGAATATATCGGTTGGCCGGAAGCGGCTCGGCTGATAGAAAAAGGAATCGAGAAAACGATAGCGGCCAAAACCGTCACGGCCGATCTCGAACGGCTTATGGAAGGGGCGACCCGAGTTTCAACATCACAATTTGCGTCCAATGTAATTAACAACCTGTAAGCGCAAGAAAGGTAAACTATTAATTTACTACAAGCAGTAAAACCCGGGGATAACATGGAACCGCTTTATATTGTTATTGGTTAGCAGAATTGAGAATTGTATAATTTAGTGGTGGGGAAAAAGAATGTTTGATTTTCGGGGGAAAACCGTTGTTGTAACAGGCGCATCCAGAGGGATAGGCGCCGCTACAGCCATTTTATTCGGGCGATTTGGCGCAAACGTTATAATCAATTTTAACAAGAACCAAGAATCCGCCGACGATATTTTGTCTCATATCGTAAAAGAGGGCGGACAGGGACGAATTTATAAAGCCAACGTCGCCAAACGGGCGGAATGTCAGGCTATGGTGGATTTTGCGATAGCGGAGTTCGGTCGTGTCGATATAATGGTTTGTAATGCCGGCATCTGGAACGAAGCGGCAATCGAAAGCATGACCGAGGCGATATTAGACGAGATGATCGACGCCAATCTAAAAGGGTGTTTTCACTGCGCCAGCGCGGTTGTACCGCCGATGAAAAAACAAAAATCGGGCAATATCATTTTTATCTCATCGACAGCCGGACAGCGGGGCGAAGCTTATCATTCGCATTACGCGGCGACAAAAGGGGCATTGATTTCGCTGACCAAATCGCTGGCTCCGGAATTGGCGCCATCTGGAATAATGGTTAACTGCGTTGCGCCGGGCTGGGTCGATACCGACATGAGTCATGAAGCGCTTGTTTCAGCCGACGGCCCAAAATACATGTCGTTTATACCATTAGGGCGCGCCGCTACCGCTGAAGAAATCGCCTGGCCGATATTGTTTTTGGCATCCCCATACGCAAGTTTTATCACCGGGGAAATCCTGAACGTGAATGGCGGGGCGGTGTTGGTCGGATGAGTTTTGAGATTGACATTTAGCGGATGGATTGATATTTTCCGAGCGAGTTGATATGGGTACGAGCATTGATTCGATTTTCTCACCGGTTTCCGATAAAATCTCGAAGTACGAGGAGCTTTTAAAGCAATCTCTCGTCACGGATTCGCCATTCATTTACGATATAACCGCTCATCTGTTTTCGCGCACCGGGAAGGGCTTACGGCCGGGATTGATATTTCTTTCGGCGGGACACCACGAATCGGCCAGTACGGTTTACGCGGCGGTGGCGATTGAGCTTATCCATGTAGCGACACTGCTTCACGATGATGTTGTCGATCAATCGGATATGCGGCGGGGAATCGAATCGGTAAACCATCGCTGGAATAATCTGGTGTCGGTGTTGATGGGAGACTACCTGTTCGCCAAATCATTCGGATTGTTGGTGAAATCGAATTCCCAACGCTTGCTTGATATTTTTTAGGCGGCCACCGAACGGGTAGCGACAGGAGAACTTAATCAGGTTTATTTCACCGGCAATTTCGATTTGAAGGAATCGGATTATTTGAAGGTCATATCGGATAAGACAGCGTCGCTTCTGGGATGCGCTGCGGAAGCGGGAATGATTTGCCGCGAGGGGGATTCGCGGACAATGCAGGCGATGCGGAAATTCGGCGAAAATCTGGGGATGGCGTTTCAAATCACTGATGATTTATTGGATTTGGTCGGCGAGCCGACAAAAACCGGCAAACAACTTGGTTCGGATATCCGCGAAGGCTGGGTAACGCTGCCATTGATTTACGCGTTTCAGAATGGTGGGCGGGCACACAAAAGTGAAATCGTGAAATTTTACAAGGAACCGTTCGCGCCGGAAGCGTTCGAGTCGGTCGTAAATTTCGTGAAAGAATCGGGTGGCATCGAATATGCCGATAAGAAAGCGCGCAGTTATAGCGAGATAGCCAAAGAGGCTGTCGCCAACATTCCGGGAATCGATTATCGCGATCACCTGTTAGAGCTGGCCGATTTCGCGGTGGCGCGGGAAAAGTAAACATAATCCGTTTGCTTGGGTCTAAATGACCCATTTAAAAACAAAAGGGTAATAACCCCCATGGCAAAATTAATTAGCGGAATAATGCCATATAAACCGGAATTTCCCGATTACCTAAATGATTATATCGAAAAGATTAATGAAGCGAAAAGACAAAATAAACATCATGATTATAGAAGACAATTATTTCTAAATTTTCTTAGAAAAGGCTTCGATGTCGATCCTGTCGAAGTATTAATTGAAGAAAAAATAAAAGTTGATGAAGTAAGGGGGAGAATAGATGCGCTTTTCAATTCAACAATTTTCGAATTTAAAATAGATTTAAAAGCCGAACACCCCGCCGCTCTACTTGAAATAAAAAAATATTTTGAATCGAGAGAAAGGCCAGATGAATACTTTGCGGTTTTAACTGATGGGCTGTCATTTGAAATATTTCAATATAGCGGTAACAAGCCAGTAAGCATTGGCGAGTTCAAATTAGATGATAAAAAGCAATTATATTCATATGTATGTATAGATCAAATTTTATTCACATCAAAGCCTGCCAGCCCAAAATCTGAAGATATTTCAACTAGATTTGGACCACATAGTGCGGTTTTTAATCAATGCAGAAAAATTATAGGAGCACTTTTTAGTCAGGTCGAAGCCGACACGAGGGTCAAAGTAAAAATGAAGGAATGGGATAGCCTTCTTGCAAGAGTGTATGGTGAGGGACTAGGAGATAAAGATTTATTTATCAGGCATACTTATCTATCAACGTTCTCAAGATTATTAATTGCCAAAGCACTTTATCCAAATGAGAAGCGAAAAATTAATGACTATCTTGGATTATTAAATGGAGATTATTTCGTTAAAAAGGCGCTTTATAATGTAGCAGAACCGGATTTTTTCAGTTGGGCAGCTGGAACGCCCGTTGAACATGACTTTATAGGTTTCATGGCCAAGTTGGAAGCCTACTTAAGCGTATACAATTTAGCTAATATAACAGAAGATATCTTGAAGGAAATTTATCAAGATTTGATAGGGCCGGAAAGCAGACATTCACTAGGGGAATATTATACGCCGGATTGGATAGCGGATCGGTCTCTTGATCTATTAAAATATTCTGAAGGTGTAGTTTTAGATCCTGCGTGCGGCTCGGGTTCATTTTTAGTTGCTGTTATTAGGAGATTTCGTTCGCAAAAAATTAAGGGTAACAGATTAATAAAGCAAGTTATCAAATCGGTAGTGGGAATAGATGTTCATCCGCTGGCCGTTATTATGACTAAGGCCAATATTCTTCTTGGCATAGCAGAGGAGCTTAAAGCCTATAAAGAATCCATTCACCTGCCCATTTATATGGCCGATTCATTACTTTTAACCGAAGACCCGAAATTGAAAGCGATAAAGATACCGGTAACATCAAAGGAATCATTTTTTATTCCTTTAGAATCAATACGCAGCGGTTTGGATATGGATAAATTTTTGGATGAGATGACCGAAATGGCGGAGCAAGCCGCCGTTAGCGAGAATCTTCATTCAAGCGCAAATGATGGTCTGAAAAAAAAGTTGTTCAAGGAATTATCAGAAACCGAACTCCATTACTGGCGGCAAAACTTTAATTTACTTGCCAAGCTGATTAAAACTAAAAGAGACACCGTATGGAAGTTTATTTTAAAGAATGCCTATAAGCCGGCATATTTAAGGAATAAAAAAGTTGATTATGTAATTGGTAATCCGCCGTGGCTTTCTTACAGGTATATTAAAGATGCCGAATATAAAACCAGGGTTAAGGAATTAACAATTGAATATGAATTACTTAAAGGAGATGAAGTAAAGCTATTTACGCAGATGGATACAAGCACTCTATTTTTTATCCATTCAATGAAACATTTCCTAAAGAGCAATGGCTCAATTGCCTTTGTTTTGCCCAAGACTACTATATTGCCTGCAAAACAGCATACCCGGTTTCAAAAAATCGGTTTCTCCCAAATCCATGATTTTACGGATGTGACTCCACTTTTTAATGTTCGAGCAATTCTGCTTATCAGACAACCCAAGGATGTTAAAACCAGCGGCTTGCCGGTAACATTGTATTCCGCAAGGTTACCAAAGAAAAATATGGAATGGAAAGAGGCAAATTTTTATATAAAAACTGATGAAAGTAAATGGGATTTTCTTCATTCCGGTATCCAAAGCCAGTATTATTATGAAAGATTTTTTCAAGGAGCCACAATTGTACCACGGTGTTTCTGGTTCGTGCAAATAGATGAATCTGCCAAATTTGATCAAAATTCCCCATATCTTGAAACATCATCGGAGGCAGAAGAAGAATCCAAAGAACAATGGCGAATGAAAATAAACGGTCGGATAGAGAAAAAGTTTATCTACCATACCGTATTGGCCAAAGGATTAATACCTTTTGCTATTACTCGAAAAGAGTTGGTATTTCTTCCTATGATAGTTGGCAGAGACAAAAATTATATGGTAGATGCCGGGGCTTTGTTAGAAGATGGAAAAGTAAACGCCTCTAAATGGATGTCGAAATTAGAGAAGCTATGGAATGATAAAAATAAAAATTTGAATATTGGATTATTAAGGCGCTTAGACTATTCAAATACAATGACAAACCAATTAGTAAAAGCGCCTATCGTGTTAATTTATAACACATCCGGTACCAATTTAACCGCTTCTTTATATATTACAGATGAAGAGGAACAAGGGAAAATTAAAAGCAATGGTTTTATCGCGGATGCCAAAACTTATTATTATTACCCGGAAAATGTTAATGAAGGTGATTATTTGTGTGCATTTTTAAATTCTAACATAGTTAATGAAATGATAAAAGCTTTTCAACCTCAGGGTTTATATGGTCCAAGAGATATCCACAGACGTCCTTTCGAGGTTTGTGCTATTCCGCAATTCGATTCGAAAAATGAGAATCACAAACTTATGGCAAAATTAGGCAAAACAGCGCGCGAGAAGATGAATAAAATTGCTCCACAAATGAAAGGTCGTCTTGGCCGCGTTCGTACAGATTCCAAAAAGCTAATTAAAGACGAAATATCTAAAATAGATAAATTGGCAGCTCAAATCTTAAATGAACAGGGTCAAAAATTACAATCTCAGACTAAAATGAAAAAAACACAAAATTCACAAGATGATCTTTTCAAAATATAATCGTCAGGAGCACAAGGCACCTGATATACAAAAATTCCCGAAACATCTTCCATACGATATATGTAGAACAGATATGGATTGGCCAAGATTAATTGTGTCTGATAGTTTTCGACTAACCTAAAATGAGCAGTCATTTCACGCTAAATTTTCAGAGTCAGCAAATCGTTCTGGCGATACTTTTAACATCGCTGGCGTTGCTTATTTCCTGGTGGAGTTATCGCAATGTCGGCGGTATTTCTTATGCGAAAAGATATATTCTGGTAGGCCTGCGTACGCTGGGAATTGTCCTGATAGGGTTTCTTCTTTTAGAGCCGCTTTTAACGATTTTCGGGCAAAAAATCACCGGCGAAAAATTAGGAGTGCTGGTCGATTTGTCATCGAGCATGAATATCGCCGAATCCGGCGGCCAGCGATGGATTAAGGCCGAGTCGGCGTTCACAAAAACGATGCCATCGAATATACAGACCCGCTATTTCGGATTTTCGGACACGTTGATTAATCTGGACAAGATACCTGATTCGACCGCGTTTGACGGCCAGGCTACGAATTTATCGCTGGGATTGGGCTTGTCCCTGATAGAATCGAATGACGATATCGGGGCGTTGCTGATTTTAACCGATGGCGCGAACAATATCGGCGAGGATCCAATTAAAACCGCCGGGATGCTTAATTTACCGGTTTATTCATTGGTGGTGGGGAATATTATCTCGCGCAAGGATATCTCAATAGCAAAAATTAATTATCAACCGATTGCCTATATCAATACGGAAACATCGGTACAGGTGGAATTCGGGGCGACCGGATTTGTGGGGCAATTCGCGCAGTTGGAAATCCGCGATGGCAAAAAAACGCTGGTATCGAAAAGGGTAATCTTGCCGGCGGATGGCGCGCTGGCATCCGAGGAGTTCAAGCTCAATATAGCAGAGGAAGGAGTCAAGCTTCTGGAAGCGTCGATCACTGCTTTTCCGGATGAGAGCTACAAAGACAACAATTCGCGGCATTTTAGAATGAAGTTTCTCAAAGATAAAATCCGAATCCTGCTGATGTCATCTCGTCTTGACTGGGAATTTTCATTCTTGAAACGGGCCTTGGAGACCGATCCCCATTTCGATATCAAGACTGTCCTGGGTGACCGCCAGGGAAATTTCAATGCCGGCGATTTGCCGCTAAATTCGGATGGCTGGGCTAACCAGGATTTGGTAATAGCGATAAATTCGGGCGCAGGCGCGCTGGGATCGCGTATCAATGAATTATCTGTGGCTATCAAAGCTAAAACGGGATTTCTGTTTATCGCGGGCGCGGATAGCCGAATTTTACAGATAAACTCGTGGAAAGAGATATTACCGATAGATATTGACAATCGGGCTAACCAGGTTCCCGGAGAATACTGGCCCGAACCTCTGGCAACGCCACGGGCCAAAACGATTCTCGATATCGAGGGATTAGATTGGGATAAGCAGCCGCCGCTGCGTTACATGATTGCCCCCGTGACGTTGAAATCATCGAGCTGGGTAGTGATGGACGTCCCGGGATCAAACAAGGAACGCTGGCCAGCGGTTGTGGCTGGTAACTACGGGCAGGGGAAAACAATCGCGATGCTGGGATATCCCTGGTGGAATCGTCAGTTTAAACGCCCGACTGATCCATTGGAAGTAAAAAGGATCCAGCAGTTCTGGGGAAATCTGGCGCGCTGGCTGGTTACTCGAGATGATTTGGATAAATTCAATGTTTCCACCGACAAGGCGGTTTATAAGCTGGGCGAACCGATTACGTTTTCGGCTACGGTTTTTGATGATAACTACAACTTAGTGAGTGGAGCCAAAATCTCGTTGATGATTATTGATTCGGTGGGGACGAAGCGTGAGCTACAATTAGCGCCTGAACAGCCGGGACGATATATCGGGGAATATGGGACGCCTTCGGCGGGGAGTTATACATTTAGCGCGGCGGCGGTTTTAGTCGGCGACACGCTGGGGAGAAAACAGGGCGGTTTCGTGGTAGAATCGGCCAGCCTGGAGATGGAGAATCCTTCGGCGAATTACTTATTGATGCAACGAATATCGGAAATAACCGACGGTAAAAGCTATACAATCGATAATTTTGATCAATTCCCCCAGAATCTTAAACTAAAACTAAAAAAATCGGAAGTATTCAGCGAACATCGTCCGATGAACGATATTTATACCTTAATGCTGGCGATATTACTGCTTTCGGCGGAGTGGGCAATTCGCAAGTTCAGCCAATTACCGTAAAAATTTTATCAAATCATAATCTGGTATTAGGATATTGTCCGATAAAAGCGATTCTATCCTATATTTGATAAGTAATTAGACATAATTATAAAAGGCTATATGAACGTAGTAGGGGCAAGGCATGCCTTGTCCCTACGCGGTGAAGGAAGTATGCGAATCTATCTCAACCTAAATTCAATCTTATAGCTGACCCAGACGCCGACCGGTCGTCCATTGGAAATGGCAGGTTTCCACTCCGTCTGCCTGGCGGCGGCGATAGCAGATTCCTCGAACCCGGCATTGGCGCCGCTGGGCTTGAAAATTATTACCTCTCGAACCTTACCATTTTTATCAATATATGCCTTCACCCATACTTCGCCTTGCACGCCGGCGATACGCGCCATTTCGGGATAAACTGGGACGATCGATTCAATAGCTTGTGGCATCTCATCCACAGGGATAAATACGCTGGGATCGGGTATGATTTCTTCAGGATTGGCGATTAGAACCGAATTAGGGTTAAGGTCATCGATACTTTTAGGCATATTTTTACTGATTAAGGTTATCAAATCATCCACGGTGGGGAGAGTGGCGTTTTCAGGGGCATCAGCTTCAGGAACAGGAGTGGGGATACCTGATTTTGGGATAGGTCTTTCAATCGCTATCCTGGTTGATTTAAAATCATCGTATATAGGCGGAAGCGGGGGTGGTAAGAGAATAACAGAATCCGGAGCAGGAGCGCGCACGATGGAAATCTCCGCCGCATGCAAGTTCGCAAAAAGGCGATAAGACGAGATACTGGCAATCATGATCAAAGCGCCGGTTATAATTCCTATGGCCATGTTTTTGCGATAGGCTCTTTTAATCTCCAGAGAGCCATAATGAGTCAGAGTAATGGCGGAATACATATCAAACCTCCTTTCGGTATTGGACCGGTATAATTTCGTTTTTCATAATGATTACGCCGCCAGCGGTTTAAATATTCCCCACCGGCAAAAATTATCTTTTCACTTCTGGGAATTTTTAGCCGATAATCTTTATATGATAGAATATTTATTGGTTCTCGCTCTGGTTGCCACTGATTATCATGTCCCCGAACAAATCG
>CAZTNJ010000056.1:0-1404 GCA_964614835.1 uncultured Ignavibacteria bacterium
TTTTTGGGGGTTTAATACCCCAAACCGATCCCAAAGGTATTTATGGGATTATAATACAAACCAAACACAATGAGGCTTAAATATCGTTGACGGGTTTCCTCGGGAGTTGCGTTCGTCCACTTAGTATAGTTGATTTCAACTGTTTTTTGTTGATGAGCCGTAATATCAATGGTACATGCCAGGTTATCCGGAGTTCGAATTTCCAGAATGTTCTTATCGGAAGCATCTGAAACTAAAATTCCTTTTGCGATATCGGCAGCCTGCCCCAGTAGAGCGGAAGGCAAAATCGCCATGATTATTAACAGAATCGCGAGGTTTTTCATTTCAGGCTCCTTTCCCTTCTTAACTATACGCAAATCGGCGAGTCCAGTTGCGCCTATTTTACCCCTAAACCAGCCTCTGTATCATAAATCAGACGAACTATAACCCGACCGACCTCGGTTAAACTCTCGCTGGAACATTTATCGGGAGTATCAGCAAGCATGTGCCAATATTCATACTCGATATCTATTATATCAACGGCGGGAATTCCCGCTTGCAAAAACGGGATATGGTCATCATAGACTGAATGCTTTGATTCCGGTATAAAATGCCTGGCCTTTTCCAGCCCGGCTATTTTCCAGATTAAATCGACATAGCGCCCGGCATATGTCGATGAATATACTTCCTTGTAAATCTGCAGGTCAGAATCGCCTATCATGTCGAGGAGAATCACCAATGATGGCCGATAACCGCCGATATTCTGAACGAAATATTTGCTCCCCAAAAGCCATCCCTCGGTTTGCCCCTCCTTGCCGTAATCCTCCCCATCAAATAAAGCTAAATCGATCCCCAATGAAGGCGATTTTTTTTTAAGGATACTGGCTAATTCAAGCAAAACCGCCACTCCGGATGCGCCATCATTGGCGCCTAAAATAGGCTTATTATGATTCAATGTATCAGGGTCGCGATCGGCCCAGGGCCGAGTATCCCAATGCGCGCATAACATCACTCGGCGCTGGCTTTTGGGGTTATAGGATGCTATCACGTTGGTTAATTTAAGAGTATCATTGCTAACGCTGTCATAGTAGGTGAATGATTGCCTCCGGCATATATCGGTGGTTTCGGCCAATTTGCTATATAGATATTGAAGACAGTCCTCATGACCTTGACTATTGGGATTACGCGGTCCGAAATCACATTGCTCTTTCAGGTATTGATAAGCCCTGTCGCCATCGAAAACCGGGATATTATTTTGCCCGCATCCGGATAGTAATACCGCGATCAAGACCAAAGCCGATACCACGATAATGCGTATTTTCATCAGAATCTTAATTCCGTCCAGATTCCTAATTCGCGTGTATGCCTTTTGCGTTGTTGAATTTTATCGTTCGTATCAACCCAGCGGGCATTCATACCGGCATT
>CAZTNJ010000056.1:1414-16696 GCA_964614835.1 uncultured Ignavibacteria bacterium
CGTACAGGCATCTGTGGGAGGACTTGGCGGATGTCCTTTCGCACCCGGGGCCAGCGGCAATACGGCTACGGAAGATTTAGTCTATTTACTGAAGCAGGAAGGTTATAATACCGGCATTGATTTTGGCCGAGAACCTGTATGTTGCCCTGGGTTCCACGGATGTTTCCACTCTGTCGGATTCCACTGTTTTAACGCCTTTTAATATCGACCAGTTTTTCAAGAACCTCTTAGTATATGTGGCGGAGATTGTCAACTGGCTATCAAATTTAAATTTCCCCATCAATGGGAATTTTAACCCTTGAGGCGCCGAAAATGAATAATCGAGCGTAAATCTGATACTGCGATCTGTCCCATATGATGTTTTCTGGTTGGAACCTTCTAATCGTAGATTCTCGGTTTTTCTCTTATTGTAGTCATAACGAGAACTAAATCGGACATCCTTAACTAATGTAGCATTCAAATTTATCAATGGCGTTAGCGCAATCTGGGTCGCCTGACTGAATTTCTCCTTGGTGTCCGCATTGCTAGACAAATCAATTTTGCGCGTATAATTTGTCTGTAGGTTCGCGGTTTTGCTTATCTTAGCTAATACGGGAAATTTTTCCACTCCCGATAAAGTCAGGTCGAAACGCGGAAACTCCAGCGATGTATTTCTCGTTGGTTCAGTCGATGACCTCGTTATTCCAATACGATACTTATAGGAGGTATTTAAATCAAGATTTCGTATCGGCGTTAGACCGGTCCCAACCGAATAATCGGTCGTATAATTTTTTTGATCGCGCGTTCCCACTCCCACGGTCGAGCTTCTCTCAACCCGGGGATTATCCGATAATCCCAAAGTATACATCCAGCCGGGTCTGGATAAAAGCCCGCTGGCGCTTATTCTCTTATCGAGATTATAACTCGTATTAAAAGGCTTGAGGGTTCTGAACATATTAAGGAAATTCGTGGCCCCCTTAATCGGATTCGGTAACTTAAGCGGCGGCCCTTTCTTCTGCTCGCCTTCCCCGCGCTCCTCTTCCTGCCCCCCGTTTTTTGGCGCTGTAACATTTGGATTTGGCCCAGCTCTTTTCGGAGCCGACGTCTTTTTTATCCCAAGCATATCTAAAAGATCGAGATTCATCTCGGCGCGGAATGTACCGCCCATCTGAGTCGTTCTACCGCTGTTTTGATTTTGGGTGATATCGGAATTATCGGAATAGTTGGAATTAAACTGGAAACGCGGCGCAATCAGGCGGGAAAAGCGCGGCGAAAAACCTACCGAATATCGCTGGCTGTATGTGCGTTCTCTTCCCAATCGGATATTACGGGGATCCCAGTCCAGATTAAGCAAGTCGGGATTGCTGATATCGCGGTTGGTGGACATTGAAAATTCGCTTCTTAAACTGCTGAATAATTCGATTCCGTACGATTGATTGATTGCAAGGTCTCGAGTATACGCGGATGTGGCGACTTTCCTCTGGCTAAGGGAATAAGTATTATTGCTGTTGAGAGTAGCGTCATAGCGCCAATTAGTGGGAAGGTAATTGAGTTTCGCCTGTGATAATCCCGCCGGTATGTAAAGATACTTCATCCAGGTAAAGGGCTTAATAAATGGCTTGGCTCTGGGAGTTAAATCATATACGGCGCTGGCCGAATAAATTCGAGCGCGGCTGACTGGCGTGGATGGACTAAGGCCGTATTGTTTCGAGTAACTGAATCTGGTCGTAATCCGATTAAGCGTCAGCCCCCATAACCAGTTGGCGCCGGTTTTATTTATCTGTTCCGATAACTGAACGGCCCAAGATGAGTTCTCGGTCCGCTGCTTGTCGCGCAAATCCGATGGTAGTATGATATCCGACCCTGGCATGAGTCGTGGCAACTGGAGACTTTTCTGCCAGCTATAACTAACCGGTAATGATAATTTCCATGAAGGGGGGGCGAATTTATGAAGATTAAACGTCGCGCTTAAGGTTCTGCTTGTCGTCAACGATCCGCCCGGCTTTCGGTCGAGTAAACGAACGAAATCGGCGCCAGTCCTGGAATAATTCATGGTCAACGAGAATAAATCGGCGAATTGCATCGATAAAGCTACTCGACCGGCCAAATCCGATTGCCGTCTGACTTCGTTCACAGTTAACTCGTCGCACCACACTTCGCCCGAAACCGGGCCGACAGCGGAACTATCTCGGGTCAAACCGATAACGAAACATCGAACACTCGACAGCGAAGGATTTCCCTTAATATGATAATGCCCGGATGTCGTATCGGTATACGCAATCGAATCGGGATGCAGGTTCTGGTAACGGCTTTTAAGGCCGGTTAGCTCCGCGAAATCGATTTCAATAGTGTTATTGTCGGTCCACCCCTGGTCGAGAATTGTCGTATATTCATAATAGGTGTTGGCGGTGGTATCCTGCCCCATCCTGAAAAAGAATTTCAATTTCCCATCCGCGGCCGATTGATCGCCATGAACGAACATTTTCATTTTATTGTACAAAGTGTAATCTTCCGGTTGATACAGATACCAGTACGCCCTCACCGTCTGACCCGGATTTAGGTCTTTGTAACGAAGCACCAGCGATTGCTCTTTTTCAACTACGCCCGTTTCTTGATTGGTATTGATAATGATTCCGGGGGGCGGGTAGTACCCCACATTTTCCTGGGTATTTTTAACCGTTACTTCAAATGTTATATTACTATCGGCAACCGCTAATGGGGCACGGCGCCATTTATTGCCAACTAATTGAATCGATGCGAATTTGATATTATATCGACGAGAAGCATTGCTGATCCAGATTCTGAAAAATTTTATCTGATTGAAATCAGCAGAGGTTACGCCGCCTACTTTCTGGTATACGGTTGAATCTTGAAATGGAATCCGAAGCAGTTTCCAGCCGGTCGAAGTCGAATCCACCACGAAGTTTTGAGTAATCAAATCGACATCATATTCAAAATAGGCATTGGTGTTGTCGCAATAACCATTATTATTAATATCTTCGGTATCGAATCTGTTAAGTCTGTCCGGATCATTACGATTGCCTTCAGTGCCATTTATCCGCGAATAATTGTTCCGATCCTGTTCGGTATTCGTTTTGTAAGACCAATTATCGCCATTCGGGTCGGGATTAGTGGCGACATTGTAACCGGGTTCAAACGCGTCTGCAAGACCATCGAGTCCGGTATCTTCATCCTGCTCGAATACGCCATTAAAATTCTTATCTTCAGTATTCGGCGTATTCGAACCGTCGCCATTGAGATCTTCGGTGATTTTTCCGGCGTCAATATGAAGTATTGGATGGTCGCCACGGCGGTATGAGGTGTCGGGGAAATACCAGATTTCGATAAACTGGGTTTTCGACTGGTCATTCATACCACTATAAAGAGGACGCATTATCCCCGACCAGGCGCTGGTTGGATTTAAAATGGTATCCGATGTGGGAGCATATTCCACCACCAACACATCGGTTTTATTATCCTGGTCGCGAACCGAACGCTCGGGCCAAATTTGCGTCAACAGGTACGGATTATAAGGATTATACCACCAGATTTTTCGCTTGTCGTTTAATTGATAGCCATTGTAAGGCGTGGATGCCGTAGTCCAGACGCCGCGGCGCGTAAGTAAATCCGTATATTCACGGACACCCTCAAAATCATCAATGTAGGCGTTCTTTCTGGTATTTGGATTTGGGAAACTCTGGGCAACTTCGCCGGACAACTCAAGTCTTGACGCGCTTTCCGTTTCGATAAAAGGCAAAGCATCGGCCATGGCGGTCATTATCTTCGGCTCGAAACCGAAAATGAAATTAGAATCCCACATCATCGATCGCCGGGGTTCGCCGCCGACTCTGGGACGATAATCAGATACGGTTTCACGGCGATACATACCCGCCCAGGATACCCAGGATTTGTCATTGATATTATATTTGGCAGAAAGCCCGTAAAACGATTTTTTCTCGGCGACAAAAAACGGCGCGTACGAAAAATCGACGCTGACATTGTTAACCGGATTGAGCGCGTCTTCATTCATAAATGTTATCTGCCCCAAATCATAATCGATTCTGTAATCGGTACCGCGCGTCAGGGTGCGGCCATCTCCAAGCTTAACGATATCGGAATTTTCGATAATATTCGTGCGCCCGAGACTGTATGTATTGGATCGCTTGGCCGATTTCACATACAAATAATATACCTGCGATGATTGTCGGCTGGAGTTCGAGTATTCAAGATTATAAATATTGGGGACTTTCGTATTTAAAACATCGGAATTGAACGGCTCCGATGACTGGAAATAATAACTTCCCGGAAATATCAGATGCCCCCGGGCCGCGTTGATTACAGTACTGGTAAAATCAAACAGGCAATCCGGCTCTTTGGCCATACTTGTATTGTTCAAACTATCCAGACCCAATAGAGTGATATAACAGCTGCCATCTTGATCCATCGTATCGTTGTTTATATCGCCTTGCCCTTTGAAGATTTTCAAATCGAACCCATTGGCGGAAATATCACGTGACCGGAGGTCATATACGTTTCGCCATTCGGTGCTCCAGGTCGTAAATTGGGCGTTGGGCGTCCTGGCCTTAATCGTTTTCAATACAAGCGTGTCGCCGGTTATAGACCCTTTTCTTAAAATCGGGCTGGTCAATGAATCCCTTTTAATTGGGTCTCTATGGGCATACTCTAAATACACCGCCAAAAAATCATCTTCGGTCACCGCTTGGTTCAGGATAATATACCATTGGCCAAGATAGACGCTATAACCGGCGGCCGCATTGATCAAAGTGACATATCCCTCAAAAGATTCTCCTCTCCCAGTTTCACCGGGTAGAGTATCATAGAGGGTATATTGCTCGGGAAGCGAATCATTAGTATTTAAGCCGGGGTTTACGCAAATTTTAGCATAGGCGCTATGATTTAATGCCGTACCTTTTTGATAGAGCATGATACGTAATAGTGTATCGGTAGCTGGATTAAATTCTCCCGGAAGCCCCAGCCAGAAATAGACATTATGAAGGTAATTATAATCGTAAATCGTATCCTGCGAACCCTGGGCGCCGGCGGAGAATGTCGATTTTTCGGCGGCCCCTTTTTCTTGCGATGTTATAAACGTCAATTCGGTATTGGCGATTTTGGCGGTAGCTTTGATTCCGAATAATCCCTGAACGTTTTGCGAAAATCCGATAAACTGGGCATTTGGTAGCGATAAATTGGTATTGCCGGCCTCGACCGTCTGCAGAATATCATCCGGCTCGCCTTTGTATCTAAGTTTCAGTGTGTTGGCCAGGTCGGTATCGCGATTTGAATCCTGGTCAACTTCGACGCTGATTTTTGAGCCGATATCCCCCTTGATTTTGAATCGAGATGTCTGCTCCATATGGAGCGCGGGAAATTTCGATTGACGAAAAGTACCGGTATTTACCAGGCCGTCTTCCCACTCCGATTTGCCCGAAAAAGCTATCTTGCGCGATCCGGTTACGGTGATTCGCGGCCCGCCTTCACCGATTAGAGAACGCACCTGTTTGGGGATTTCAATATTGATTGGAATCTGTATTCCTTCACCCCCCGTCTTTTTCCCTTTAGTGCCGGTATAATTGGCCATCTCCGAAGACCAGTTCGATAGCACTTTACGATTTGCCCTGTCTTTTACGAATTCCGCCAATGGTATCGCCATCGGTTGATATAATTTATATTCACCGGCTTTGAGCGTTAGATATATATAATCTTTATTCGATGACAGGTCATAAACCCAGGTAAAATTACTCTTATTAAATTTCAATAAGTATAGGTTCTCTTTTATGCCGGAAAAACCATCGGGATATGAACGGATATTTAATGAAGGAACAGGACGATTTTTGTATTGCAGTGGTACATCAAACTGGCCAACCGCCGCCTGAACCGAAAGCTCAAACGCCATAATGGCCGTTAAAATCAGTATGACCCCATAAAGGGGGTTTGTTTTAGTCAAAATCCGGTACAATAGTACTCCAGATTAAGTTATTCATTCTTTAACTAATGTTCGATATTGCTCCTTTGTTTTATCGTTATCCCTTACGGTCCTATGAATGATATTTCGTATTCCAATTGTCTGTTAAATTTTCGCAAAACTTTCTCGCTCATCATTTGTGTCAATTGTTTTACGTCCGCGGCCGTGGCTTTGCCTTTATTCACCACGATGTTACAGTGTTTTTCGAAAACCTCCGCGCCTCCAACCTGCATCCCGCGTACGCCTGCCTCTTCCAGAAGCTTTCCTGCCGGTATCAAAACCGGTTCTTTAATATTTTTAAATACCGATCCGGCCGAACCCTCCCAGGTAGGGTGTTTGGAATGCCGCAACTGCCTGTATTCATTAACCTTATCGGCAATCGCGCCTTTTTCCCCAGAAGCTAGCCGTAGTTTTACAGACAATATCAAGTGCGGATCGCGTTTCAGTCGGCTATGACGGTATTCGAACTCGAAAAAATCAGGTCCAACAATCTGTATTTGCCCTGTTAAATCGACCAGCACCGCCGACTCGAGGATATCGGCTATACTTTTCCCCCAAGCCCCGGCATTCCCCCAGACCGCGCCCGCAATTGTCCCCGGTATCCCGGCTGCGTATTCCAATCCGGTCAACCCATGTTCTGTGGCTACGTCAACCAGTTTATTGTAGCTAGTTCCCGATTGCGCCGATATGAAATCGCCATCGACACAATACTCCCGGCATTCATCCTTAATAATTAAGCCATCGAACCCGTTATCGGCAAAAACGATATTAGAGCCGCCGCCCAAAATGAAATATCGTAATTTGAGATTATTAGCCGTATTAAAAGCAGCGATAAGTTGAGTTGGATTCTCAACTTTAAGCAAGTATTTTGCCGGGCCGCCAATCCTGAAACTGGTAACCTGCGCCAGCCTTACGGATTTTTGGACTTTGTCGCCAAAATTACCTTGTAAAAGAGCTAATTCATTCACGTTACTGGAATTTAAAATACGTCTATTTTCCCAAAAATCAAGGTTTTTATTAATTATAGTATTAGTGCCGGCTTATGATTGCGTTCCTTCAGGATTCCCGCCTTCCGGCTTCTCTTTCGGCGGCTCCGATTGCGATTTGTTTACTTCCTCCACATAGTTCATCCGCAATTCTGTTAAAACATGAGCAATAAATCCCGCTTCCGATTCGGACAGGTTCCCTTTGGTCTTTTCTTGAATCATCGCCAGCATATCGATTGAATGCCGCGCCATCTCCAGATTACGTTCGATTTTACCTGTTATTTGGCTGACCACTTTTCCCATTTGTTGATACGCAGCCGCCTGAAAACTTAGCACCAATTGGGCGAAATACAATTCATCCTTGCTGTAATTATTCTCAGGATTTTTAGGATTATCGCTTGTCATTTTTACTTACCGTCATTTCCGATAATTTTAGAAGCTAGGGCTATCTTATGGCGGAAATCCATAATATCAGCTTCAAGCTGCTTGAATAGCCGCTTCAAGTCGAAATCTTCAGTTTCGTTTACCAGTTCATTAAAAAGCCCGGCCAATTCGTTTGCCATGCCATCGGCTTTTTGAATTTTATGCTTCATCATTTCTCCCCACTAGGCGGTTTTGGAATACTTTATTTTCTTACCGAATTTCCTTATTAAAACCTCCCGCAACAGATAGTTCTCCGGCTTCAGTAACTGATTGTCATCGGAAATTACGGCAAAAGCGCTCTTTCTGGCAAGCCCTAAAATATGAGAATCAGTTAGGCTTGCTACTTTTAGTTCCGGAAGGCCATGTTGCCGGGTCCCCATGATTTCGCCGGGGCCCCGTATACCCAAATCGGCCTCGGCGATTTTAAAACCGTCCTTGGTGGCGCAAATTATATTAAGTCTTTTCTCGGATTCTTCGGACAGGTTCCGATCGCTTAATAAAAAGCAGTATGATTTATTTTGTCCGCGACCGACTCTTCCCCGCAATTGGTGAAGTTGGGACAGGCCAAATCGCTCGGCATGTTCAATCACCATTATCGTCGCGTTGGGAACATCGAGTCCGACTTCAATTACAGTCGTACCCATCAGAATATCTATCAGCCCCTTACGGAAATCGCTCATCACCTTATTTTTCAGCTCCCCTTTCATCTGCCCATGAATCAGACCCAACCTCAGTTCGGGAAAAATATCGGTGGAAAATAACTCATAGCTTTCTTTGGCCGCTTTCAAATCGCTTTTCTCGGACTCCTCAACTAAAGGATAAACGATGTATGCTTGCCGACCCGCTTTAACTTCCGAGCGAATAAATTCGTAAAGCCCTTCCCGCTTTTCAAACGGCACATACGCGGTCTTTATAACGCCTCTTCCCGGCGGCATTTCATCTATTATCGACACATCGAGATCGCCATAGAGGGTCATCGCCAGGGTTCGGGGAATCGGGGTCGCCGTCATTACCAGTATATCCGGATTCTGCCCTTTCGCGCTTAAGGTTGCCCTCTGGGCCACACCAAAACGATGCTGCTCATCGATAACCGCCAGCCCAAGTTTTTTGAATTTGATTTTTTCCTGAATGAGCGTATGCGTTCCAACCACGATTTTTATTCGCCCGCTGGCGATATTCTTAAGCGCATTTTGGCGATCCCTGCTTGATATTGAACCGGTGAACACAATGGATTCTACATCCATTCCTTTAAGCAATTTTACGATTGCATAGCCATGCTGTTCCGCGAGAATTTCGGTCGGAGCCATTAAAGCTGCTTGATAACCGGCTTCTACTGCCCCCAGCATTGTCATAATTGCCACCAGGGTTTTTCCGGAGCCGACATCCCCCTGCAACAGCCTATTCATCGGATGCGGCTTAGCCATGTCATCGTAAATTTCCCCCAGAACCCGTTTCTGCGCCCCTGTAAGTTGGAATTTCCCGCCATAGATTTGATTCAAATTAGCCAGTAATTGGCGCCCCAGGTTTTTGGGACGAGGGAAAGAAATGCCGGGTTCCTGGGTTGCCCTTTTTACCTGACGGGCGGCCAGGAGCAGTTCCAGATAGAATAGCTCCTCAAATGCCAATCGGCGATGGCCCTCCTCGGCCGATTTGAAATCATCCGGGAAATGAGTTTGAGAAATCGCTTTAGTGAGTCCCAATAATCCAAATTCTGTCCGAAGCGGTTCGGGAAGCGTATCCGCGTGAATTTGTTCGAGGTGGTCAAGCGCCGGCCGAATAATTTTACGTAATCCCCGCGAATGTAAACCGATCCGCTTCAGGTTGGCGGTTTCTGGATAGATCGGGATAATCCGACGCGTATGGATAGCTTCGTCATCGGGACCGGATATAATCTCAAAATCCGGATGGCTTATCTGGAAGCCGTTATAGATACTCACCCGGCCAGTAACGGCAAGAATATCTCCGGGCGAGAACAAATCAACGAGATACTTGTATCCGGAAAACCAAACTAGTTCCAGATTGCCGGTTTTATCCTGGAGATACATCAAGAAACGCCGGGCTTTTCTGCCGGTAACGCCGCAGGAAGCCACCTCGCCGACAACCGTGGCCACTGTCCCCTCCACCAGCTTATTTATCGGAGTAATCTGGGTACGGTCGAGATATTTGCGAGGAATATGAAAAAACAAATCTAATACATTAAAAATACCCGATTCCTTCAGTACTTTGGCCTTGGCCGGGCCGATACCTTTAAGATATTGAATATCGGAAAATAAATAACGCAACGCTTGCTCATCCGGGCGCGTCTCGGATAGGGACTTCTCTTTATTCATTAAATCATAATAAAAGAGAGAAATCGCTATTCTGTCAAGCAAAAGGCATCTTATGAAAGATCGGGAAATTGGCTATTCCGATGGTTTTATAGTTCGGATAACCTCGCTTGAATGTGATTTTGAATCATCAAAGCATGATTTTCAGCTTCCGCCGCGTATATGGCGCTCATCTGATTATATTCCGGCGAGTCATAATTGATTAGCGTAAACGGATTCCTTATTACGTCTAATTTTTCATATTTAAGGACAAATGCCAGCATTTCGCGGGCGGAAAGTTGCCCCTGATTGGCAAGTTGAGTATGATAATTCAAATCATCATTAAATCCTTGCAACTCGCTCATCTTGATTTTTTCTATGGCAAAGACTCGTTTGTCTGTAGTCAGCAGCGATGTCAATCGACCGACCCAGCGCGCCTGACATACTTCCTCCACGGATGCGCCCCGCCATATTTCCTGATCCATTTCGAATTTTTGCGAAAATAAATCGAAGAAAATCGCTAACGATAATTTACAATTCTGAAGATAATGCAGTTCCTCAAAGATTTGATAGTAATCCTCGTTCCCCGTCATTTTTTTCCTAATCGTTTCTTGGTTAGCAATTCATAAACTTTTGTTATCGATATTATCGGAAACATCTAAACTCTTTATTATACTGGCAATTTTTTCCTTTATAGCCATTTTTCATTTTGAAAACACTTAATCACGAAATATATCCGATTAGCCTAATTTAAAGAAAGGCAATCGATATGCTTTCTTTGGCAAAAGCTGGATTTAACTAAATCACTAAAATCTCAATTATCCAGAGCGCCCTGACTTATCCAAACTCTGATTTTCAAACTATCCGATGAACTTAAAAATCCCCCCAAGGGCATTCTATCTCCAGCGGTCCCTTCGATTTTCTTAACCAGATAACTGCTATCAGGTTGATTCGCGACAATCACCGGGGCGTGAATGCCGGTACTCATCAACAAAGTATAGCTATCCAATCGTAAATTTCCGCTGGATACCCCGCCAGTATGACAACCGGCGCAATTTGCGTTAAAGATTGGCTGGATATCGGCCAAAAAAGAAATCAGGGTATCTGAGTTATCTGGGCTTAAATTCGTTACTTTGTTGCCCATATCCGAACAACCCCATGCGACCAATATCAATAAACTAAAACATACGGCTTTTAACATTTTTCTATCCTAAAAGAAAAAATGAACTTGTCCATCGAATGAAATAAAGCGATTGTGCTTTTGCCGATAATCTGTATCATCGTTATATCGGATTAGCGGCATAATCTCCACGAATCCAATTGGAAAGTACTGCAATCCCAAACTAAATCGAGACAATGAACCGGTTTTTCGGTCGGTATTGGGGTCGATAAAGTCATACTGCGCCTTAAACCAGTACCCCTGCTTAAATTCATACGCGATTTCCTGTGTTGTCGCCAGTGAAAGGCTGTCTATTCCAACCCGCTGATTATTCGACCAGTCCAATTCCCCTGTATACACGAGCTTGTTTATTTTGGTATAGAAAAACGGGCCATACATATAGGTATCAATAAATTGACGGTCATTAAAGTAAAACGAACCGCCATAAGCGAAACCCAAAAAACCAACATGTCGACGGAACTCGATGCGAGACACTACGGCTTTCCCCTTGTTTACATCAAAACTGTTCGACGCGCCGTTGAAGATTCCCAGGCTTGCGGACATATGCTGCGGATGTATACCGAATTCGATGCCGGTATCGTATATCTGGGGACCCCAAAGCGTCTTTTCTCTCACAAACGATGTATGATCATCGTAATTCCAGCCATATCCAGGCAGAAATTTCCCCATCTTAATATAACCGTTCAAGGGTATCACATAAGCCAATCCATACGCCTCAAGATCGGTATTTAGGCCCTTGCTTAGTAAAATCGACACCCTATCATTAAACTGGGCGTTCAGATACAGGTTTCCTTCCATCTGGAAAAATGTCGATTGCCGATTGCTATCGTTGTCATTGAAATAGTACATGGTTCGCAAATCTGCCCCAACACTTATATTATTATTCAAATAAGGCTGGAAATCGTCAATTTTCCCAAATTCGACTTGGTGGGCGGCCATCTCGGTTTGGGCAAAAAACTGCGACCCAAAAGCAGTTCGCATCCCGCCACCATTAGGACTGATATGACATAGATTGCATTTCTGTTCGGCCTTCGCCGTAAATCGTGGAATCGCGAACACGGCCGAAAACGCCAAGGCGCAAATAATAACAGCGATTATAATAATTTGGCGATTAATCAGGGATTCCTCCTTTCATTGATTTTATATATATAACCCATACATAGAAAATTCGGTTTCTTGTAAGACCCTGATATTAACTAAAGTGCTAATCTATGGAATATTAACCACAAAACGCTTGCATTATGGTGAATAAATGACTATTAATATTTATCAGATAGGATGAAATACTATGTTGCTTAAATTGAGGATTCAATCATGATTGATGACGAAAAATTCATGCAAGAAGCGATCGCCCAGGCCCGTCAGGGGCTCCGCGAAGGCGAAGTACCTATTGGAGCGGTAGCCGTTAAAAATGGCAAAATTATCGCCAGAGGACACAACCGCCGTATCCAGTCGATAGACATTACCCGCCACGCCGAAATTGACTGCATTAGCGATATGTCAGGTATCCTGGATGACAATTTTGATATGACCGGAATCACTTTATACAGCACCCTCGAACCCTGTGCCATGTGCTCCGGAGCGATGATCCATTATGGCATTAAAAAGGTAGTCTATGGCGAAATCGATATTATTAAAGGCGCTGCCGGTACGAAATATAATTTCTTAAAAGAAGGCGGCGTGGAAGCTATAGGCGGCGTTCTCCGAAACGAATGTCGCCAGGTGTTGCTTAGCTTTTTCCAGATTCAGCTGGGAAAACCATCGTTTAAGTGGAAAGATATCGAGTTGCCCGAAAAGTAACTTTAAGAATCTTTTAATATAGCAATCTCCATCTCAATTTCATCTCGAATCGGTATACCATCGATACCATAGAGTGGAATTTCCGGCTTAATCTGACGCGATTTTTCAATTGCCCCTTCATGGATGGCGGTAATGTTAAATCCGTGTTTCCGGTAAAAACGGATTGCCGAAAGATTATCATTGGTGGTAACCAGCCAGAGATATTTGCAACCGAATTCAATTCCTTTTTCGCTCACTTTTTCGATAAGAGATGTGCCGATTCCAAGGTTTTCGATAAAACTATTCAGGGTTACGATTTCGCACCTTGTTCCCTTAATATCATATGTAATTAAACCGACTATCCTGTCATCGGAAAAGGTAATAAATCCAGGAAGCTTATCGGCATCATGAATCGCTCCCCGGCTTACAATTTTAGCCGACCCCCAGCTTTCGCTAAGGATATGCCCGACTGTGGTTCGATCCGAATCTTCAATGGCTCTGATAAAATAATCTATCATTTATACTTAAACATCCGCGGCAAATGGCCAGGCTGGCAAATTAACTCGGCGCGGCTTATCCTGACGGATACCCAGCGCGTAATCTCCCTGCATCAGTTTTTGAATCTCGCGAGTTCCTTCATAAATCGACGCCCCTTTAGAATTGCGATAAAATCTTTCAGCGGGATACTCATCCGAAAACCCATAGGCGCCGTGCACCTGAACAGCATCAGCGGCCGCTTTCTCGGCTTCCTGACAAGCTATCCATTTCGCCATTGCCGTCTGACGGGTCGGTCTTATCCCCTGATTTCTCATCCAACCGGCCTTAAGCCATAGCAGACGCGAAAACTCATATCCGGCAGCCATATTGGCAATCATTTCTTTTACCAATTGGTGTTCGCCAATTGGCGAACCAAAAGTTTGGCGGGTTTGAGCATATTTTACGGAGGCATCTAATGAGGCTCTTATCAAACCGGTTGAACCGGCCGCCACGGTATAACGTCCCTGTTCCAAACAGAACATGGCTATGGAAAATCCTTCCCCCTCGTTGCCCAATAGGTTTTCCTTTGGCACTTCTACATCCTGCATGGAAATCCACCCCGTGTTACCAGCGCGAACCCCTAATTTGCCATGAATTGATCCGGTGGTTACTCCGGGAAATTTCCTTTCGACGATAAATCCGGATATCCCCGAATGATCGCGATTCCGCTTCTTTTCCAAATCGGTCCAGGCGAATATTAAAAAATGGTCGGCGACATCGGCCAAACTGATCCACATCTTTTCGCCATTTAAAATATACTTATCTCCTTTTTTTACCGCAGTGGATTGAATCCCTACCACGTCAGAACCCGCATTTGGTTCGGTTAAACCGAAGCTCGCGATTTTATCTCCCTTTGCTTGCGGGACGAGATACTTTTCTTTCTGAAGTTGGTTTCCCCACGCTAATAGTGTCAACGAATTAAGGCCGATATGCACCGAAAGAATTACTCGGGCCGATGTATCCGCGTACTCCAATTCCTCGCATGCCAATCCAAGGCTGATATAATCCATTCCCGCGCCGCCGTATTTTTCCGGAAGACAGATACCCAGGATATCCGATTCGGCCATCCGGGCTAATACCGAACGATCAAATTTGTTTTCCCTATCGTTTTCCCTGATATTTGGGATAATATATTTCTGGCCAAATTCGTAACATAGTTTCTGAACCGCTTGATGGTCTTGATTTAATTCAAAATTCATTTAATTCTCCAGATCGTTAATTTTCGATTAATGGTAACCAAATACAAATTCGTAATATAGAATTAACACAAACGACAGGAAGTTTCAAGATTTTTGGGAAGAATCGGAAGGAATCAAAACCGATTAGTTTTGTTTCACGGTGCCAAATCCCCGACTTACCCCTTTACCGAGACTAAGGAACTGGGGAATTTCGAAATTAACGTAGAATGTGCCAAAAAGCCCGGCTATCCCGGTATCTTTCTGGACTATATTTTCGTTTTTAATATTGATACTTACGGCTAACGGCCTATCAACCTGAAATTGGAAATTACGTGCCAGCGTAATCAGATTATTTTCCAGAATGCCGGATAACACTCGATTTAAATTATGGGGATCAGCTTTAATTTTATTTAACTCGGTTTCGGTAATCACTAACCAGGGTGTTAAAAACCTATACTTTAAACGGGTTTCACATGGGCCTAATGAGGTCACCCGTTCTATTATTCGCCGTTCGAGGATTTTATATGGGCTATTTTTATTTAATTCGTCAAGAGCATCGTAAATATCCCATAATAGTTCGCACCCTTCGTTTATGGCCACTATGAGAGGTGCGCCTCTGATTACTTTATATTGCAGCAACGGATAGCTTCCCCCTGATAAGAGATGCTCTGGCTGCCCGAATTTCCTCTGATAAGACGATGATATATATAAAGATAGCGGAGATGCCCCAAGATTTACGGGACGGTCAGTTTTAAGGTTTAGCAGAAGATATTTTACATCTATCATTAAAAAATCCTCTTTTCTGAATGCCCCGCCCTTTCGAAGAAATTTCCCTATGATATAAAAGCGACGAGTATTTGTCAATTAATTTATATGATGAGTTTCCCCGAAAAATTTTAAGGTGGGAGGAGGGTTAGTTGGTTTTTGG
>CAZTNJ010000057.1:0-4729 GCA_964614835.1 uncultured Ignavibacteria bacterium
TCCCGGGGCGCCTGAATAGCCTATTTAATTAGCATGGCCGAATACTATCGCCGGAAAGCTGAAGCAGATAGCAATTAGGATTGTTAAATTTAGTTTGCCGGCGATAGTATTCGGCCATGCTAATTACATAGGCTATTCAGGCGCCCCGGGATCATCGGGTCGCTGTGCTTCATCCTGTCATGGTACTGCGGGCGGCACGGTTATCGTGAGCGGCTTCCCGACCCAATATACACCCGGACAGGTCTATACTGTTTCGATTTCACATAATGGCGGTTCGACTATTAGACAGCTTAATGGAAGTGTCCGTATTGGAATTGGATCGCAGAATGCAGGGACGATAACCGCTGGCGCTAATACCGTTACCTACAATACAACTGGCGAAACTAACGGCATTCACCTCTCCACAACAAATCTTGATAATGCTTCATTTCAATGGACTGCCCCACAGCCGGGAACCGGCTCGGTGAATCTATATCTTGCTGGTCATCAGGGTTCGGCCGGCGGCG
Organism: uncultured Ignavibacteria bacterium; assembly: GCA_964614835.1. Taxonomy (GTDB): domain Bacteria; phylum Zixibacteria; class MSB-5A5; order UBA10806; family 4484-95; genus JAAYTW01. The sequence goes on from CAZTNJ010000057.1 coordinate 507, forward strand.
CCAATACCGATTTGATTCTGACCGCATCCGAAATGGCGACGGCAATTGATGACGAATTAAGTTTGCCCACAAAAATTGCCGTTATAACCAATTACCCCAATCCTTTTAATCCGCAAACCACTATTCATTATGAAATCCCCCAATCCGGCCAGTTAGCGCTCGATATATTCGATATTCAGGGGAAAAAAGTGGCTAATCTTTATGATGGTATCAGCGAGGCAGGCAGACACGATCTTGTCTGGAATGCATCCCAGCAAACCAGCGGAATTTATTTTTGCCGATTGGTGACAGAGGATCAATCGATATCCCGGATAATAACGCTAATAAAATAACCAACGAACAAGAAATCGATCAAAGCCGCTGATATCCTGGCGGCTTTTTTATTGCCTGCCCCGAAGTATTCTCGAAGGTAGAAAGATAAGCGCTTTCAGAAGCTCCAGCACACCGCCAACCGCGATTCCCAATATCCTAAACGGTAGCAATATCAGCCACACGATTGGATACGAAATTAATGCCAGTAGCGCTATTGGCCAGCAGAGCACGAATAAAATTACCCAGAGAATAAATGTAACCATTAAATTAATCCTTTCCTCGTATATTTTAAACTAATTTCCCCGTTAGGTCAATATGCAATAAATGTCTTGACATATCTACTATCATAGTTTTAATTATTATTGAAGTCATAATTCTTGTATAAAAAATGGAGGAATTTATGAGTTTGTTAAAAAGGCAAATCGCAATCGTTTTATTTCTCGTATTTATGTTTTCGGTGGCCTCGGCCCAATTCAATCAGGCGGTGTGGGATACAATTACTCACGATAACTTTCAAGACTACATCACGAGCCAGGCAATCGCGATTAATGGTTATGAACAATTCCACCTGGTTTATTCAAAATCCCTTCCTCAAGGCGGCACTAAGATTTGCTACCGTTTTTACGATATGCTGGCTGGACTGTCTCCCGAAATCAAAGCCGATTCGGGGGATGACATATATAATCCCGTAATTGCCTCAATAATGGGGGATGAGTATTCTGAAGTGGTAGTTGCCTATGAACGGGCTGGCGATATCTGGGCCTGCGTTAATACAATCCCGCCGGGAGAATGGGATTTCGAAAATATATCCAATTCGCCCAACGATGATATTTCACCTACAATTGACTATGGATATAATTCGCCGCATGGCGCCTGGATAACCTACGGCGATGCATCGTATAAAATTGCCTATGCCCATGGGGAAGGCGATTCCGTGTTTTCCGAAATAATTGAAGAATCGGAACTTGGTCAATTTGGCGGTGGGGCCCAACCATTTATTGTCGTGAACCAAAATCTCCCTCACATTTTCTATCGTGGTGTGAATAACAGCTCCTACAATATCCATCATGCATTTAAAGTTCACCAGGACAGCGGCTGGATTATCGAGTATCTGGAAACGCCAAACGCCGATGATTACGCTGCCACAGCTGTCATTAATCCGGTAGGCGATATTCTTGTCGCGGTATCAGGCAACGATGGTTGGGGGATGCCATCGCACATTTACTATCTGAGAAAAGACCACAATACCGGCCTCTGGTCGACTCCCGAACTGGTTACCGGGGCTATTTCGGCGACTAATGGCAGTATATTATACCGTCCCGGCAATCAGGTATTTATTGCCAGTTGCGGCGTGAGCGGAAACATCTATAACGGCAATGTGTATCTATCTAATAACCTATCGGGTTCTTTTGATACTCAACTTCTGGCCGCTTACCCATTTGTTACCCAAACGGTTTTATCCGATGTGATTGGAGAGTATGGGGTTTTAATCTTTGACGCGCCAATTGGCGGTGAATCAAACGAAAATGTCGAAATAGTTTGCTACGGCCCGAATTTGTCGAGTTCTATTGCCAGCGACCAAATGCCGCAAACCACCGGTTTGATTGGCGCTTACCCCAATCCCTTCAATTCGCGGGCTAAGATAGCGTTCACTATCGACCGGCCGGGCAGAGCGATGCTTGACATTTTCGATATCGCCGGGCGCAGAGTGGAATCGCTCGTTGATAAAGACATGCCCCCCGGAAAATACGAAACCACCTGGCAGGCAGACAATTTTGCATCCGGGATGTATTTCTATCGCCTTTCTATTGACGGAAATAGCGTAACCCGGAAAATGCTGCTGTTGAAATAATAGATTGTTAAGAAGATAAGAATAAAGGCGATTCATGATAAACGAATCGCCTTTTTAAATCCCCGGAGTATTGGCTTTAAACTTATTTTATCATTGTCATTTTAATCGAATGATTAAAATCGCCTGCCTTTAGATTAGCATAATAGATACCGGTTGCCAAATTGTCGGCGTTCCAGATTACTTGATGATATCCCGCCACCATACGTTCATCCACTAAAGTAGCTACTTTGGTACCTTGAATGTTAAAGATTTCCAGAGTTACGTGGTTTTCCGATGGGATATTAAAACCAATCACTGTCTGAATATTGAATGGATTTGGGTAATTTTGGTTGAGAGTATAACTTGACGGGAGTCTCGACTGTCCCGGATCAATTCCGGTTATACCCAGGTTTAAAAACACCGACATATCCGATGTACCGAGATTGGCCGTGGCGATATCGATATCGCCATCATTGTCGAAATCACCCGCATATAAACAAAGTGGCGAATTGTTGCTTGAAAGTTCGCCGCCCATGACAAAATGCCCTGCCCCCTGGTTGCGCATGATCCGAATATTAGGGCCGCCGCTTTGCCTGGTGATAATCAAGTCTCTCCAGCCGTCCCTATCCAGATCGGCCGCCACGCCATATGTCGGTAATTGAGTATATGAAAAACTTTGTCCGGATGTAAAAGTGCCATTTCCTGTATTGAACTTGGTAAGGAAACTGCAACCGTGGTAATTGATCGGCGCTAAATCCTTATCGCCATCGTTATCAAAATCGGCGACTATAACTGAAATTACGTTGTTTCCCGAAGTGTAATAAACGGGCGTATGAAAAGTCCCGTTACCGTTATTTATCAGAATCGAAACATAATCGGATATTCCACCGGCAACAATCAGATCAACGCGGCCATCTTTATTTAAATCCTCAGCTAATACCTGATGGCTTGAGTTTCCGGTCATGTGGGTTTCTTGAAGCGAAAATAATCCGCCCCCATTATTCTGAAAAATGTAAAGAGTTGCCGATATTTCTGTCGAAAAAGCGATATCCATATCGCCGTCTAAATCAAAATCCGCCGATGTTATCGACCATCCCCACGAACCGGCGAAATAACTCGGTCCGATTTCAAAACTACCGTCGTTATTATTGATTAGTATCGTGAAACTTCCTTGAGCATTGTGGTTGGCCGCGATGATATCCTTATCGCCATCACCATCGATATCGGCGGAACAGACTCCATAGGGGAGAGTCTGAAGGTAAATATTGTTGGCCGTTTGGAACAGGCCGCCCCCGAGGTTAAGGAATACTGAGATGGATCCCTGGCGATTGGCGGTAAACAGGTCAACCATCCCGTCCCCATTCAAATCATCCCCATTGATATTCCAAGCGCCATACCCAGTTTCATAGTTCATCGGGTCTGTAAAAGCGAAATCCTGGCAAATCGTTATCCGGCAAAAAGCCAACACGAATAACGCTGCGACTGTTGAAATAACCGCAATACGTTTCATTTTAATCCTCCTTAGAGGTTATATTTTCGTTCGAGTTCCCCTCGGCGTTTAATAATAACATAGATTAATTTATATTTGTTGTCAAGGATTATTTAAATATTTTTCGCGCTTCGCGAACTGCGCCTATATGCCTGCGGAAAGCCTGCCCGCCTACGGTGGGATTCCGGGAGCTTTGGGGTTTACACCACAAAACACTCGACGCTTGCATCTATGACTGCGCCGTTATGAACCCATCCCAGGCGGCCATTCCCCCCACGAATTCCTTGACGCTTGGGGCTGTACTCGATATATTGTGACAGGCAAAATCCGGGGTGTAGCGCAGCCTGGTTAGCGCGCTTGCTTTGGGAGCAAGATGTCGGAGGTTCAAATCCTCTCACCCCGATTTTTTTATTGGTTGTCTTTATAATCCCCACCGAAATATAATGTTCTGTCGGTTCCTACCCGCCTGGGCGGGTGAGAACTGACGGACAATGAGTTTCAGGCTAAATATTAATGTTCCGTCGGTTCCTGCCCGCTTGGGCGGGTGTGAACTGACGGAAAATAGGTTTCAGGTCACATATTATAACTTGA
>CAZTNJ010000057.1:4739-16683 GCA_964614835.1 uncultured Ignavibacteria bacterium
CGTGGATAGAGCAACTGCCTTCTAAGCAGTGGGTAACAGGTTCGAGTCCTGTCGGGGGTATTATAACTAAATTCGTAATTAACATTTATGACGAAAAGCAATAATCACGAAATTCTTAATGATTTTGGAGAAGGGATAAGGATATTATCTGAAGTAAAGGAATTTGCGGTTGAAATAGGAAAGAAACTAGAATTATTCCAACAAAATAATCGTTGTTTAAAGAATGTTCTCATTTTTACTTATATTAATAATCAAAACATTAACTGTATTTATGGATTGATTAAAAAGCGTTACTGGTCACAAATAATTGTCCTCCTACGTTGGCATCTGGAAATGGTTCATAAAAGTCTCTATCTATTAAACAATCCGAAGGAATATGTTCATTGGCTAAAGGGTAAGAAAATCGAACCGAAAGACATCGGAAAATATTTTATTAAAAGTAATTATAATCCCAAAAAGAATGATTATAAAGATTGGAGTGATATTGTTCATTTCAATTACAAAGCGTTCCGAAATTATCCAGTTGGCCGCGGTTTTAATAAGAAGTATTATACGATGTTTATTAATAGGATTCTTTTTGAATTAGTGGAAGCAAGTCATAAGGCAAACCATAGTTCCATAAGTGTTCTAAAACCTTATATAAGCATCCATGAATCGAACATGTTTATAGAAAGATATAATGATATTTCCCAAAAGATAGTTAAATTCGGACGGCAATATGTCGAATTATCGAAAACTGAAGTCGGTCATCCCCTAAACAGTAGTAAAGTAGGTTCGAACCCTTATGATTCGGATAATTAAAATTAGGGCAAAACCCTTTAGCGGTTCTGCAAATGATGCTGGAACGAAATGGCCGCTTCTACTTCAGCAGTTTAACCAGTATCACCGGAATTATTTTCACCAGAGCATTGTGCCGATGACTGATTTTATTTTTCTCAGCCGATTCCATCTGCGCCAATGTCTTATTCCTATCCGGCACGAAAAAGACCGGGTCATAGCCGAAACCATTACTGCCTCGCTTTTCGTGAATGATCTCTCCTTCGATTATCCCTTCGGCGGTATGAGATTCCCCATCGGCATCGATAAACGCCATCACCGACCGAAAACGAGCCCTGCGGCTAGCCGGATTACGGCTTTTCAGTTCTTCCAGCAATTTATTGCAGTTATCATCATAGGTTGCGTCTGGCCCGGCATATCGCGATGAGTAAACACCCGGTGCGCCGTTCAGGAAATCAACTTCCAAACCGGTGTCATCTGCCAGGCAGGGGAGATGATACTTTTCCCATACGCTGCGGGCTTTAAGGAGCGCGTTATCGGCCAGAGTCTCGCCGGTTTCCTCGACATCGGGGAAATCCGAAAAATCCTTGGCCGAAAGGATTTCGATATTTGTGCCCCTGAGGATATCGGAAATTTCCGCAAGTTTATCGCTATTATTGGTGGCGATTATCAGTTTGGGCGGTAGTGCCATATCAATACGCCGCGATATCTATTTTTATCGCTTCTTTGACTATCTTATCTAAGAAGTGCCTGGAGATTGCTTCCAAACGATCGGGCGTATCCGACACGAAATATTTATGATATGGCGTGCTTTTGCGCTTACTGGCTAACCCCATTTCCGACAAGGTGGCTTTGACCGCTTTCGCGGTTTCGTCGGCCGAATCGATTAACTTCACCTGCCGTCCCATGACTTTACCGAGCACTTTTTTAAGCGGTGGATAGTGGGTGCATCCCAGCACCAGAGTATCGATATCTTTTTTCTTCAAAGACTCCAGATAGTCTTCCGCGATAAGGTAGGTCGCCTTTTTATCTATATAGCCGGCCTCGGCAAGCGATACAAACAACGGGCAGGCTAATCCGAATACTTTAAATCGCGGGTTTATTTTATGTAAAGCCCGCGTATACGACCCCGACCCGATAGTTCCTTCGGTGCCGATAACGCCGATACGCTTGTTTGTCGTGGCTTGGCTGGCGGCTTTGGCGCCAGGTTCGATCACTCCAATCATCGGTATATTGTAAATTTGTTTGATATAATCTAAAGCGTGCGCGGATGCCGTATTACAGGCGACCACTACCATTTTAACATTTTGCTCGAGCAAAAAATTTATATTCTGTTTGGCGAAACGCCGAATAACCTCAGGCGACCGGATACCATAGGGAAACCGGCCGGTATCTCCGAAATAGACTACTTCCTCATGAGGTAGTTGTCGGAAAATTTCCTTCACGACGGTTAGCCCGCCGATGCCGGAATCAAAAACACCGATAGGGCGATTGACCGGGTTGGCGTCGATTATTGAATATACGGGTTTGGTTTTTACTTGCATATCGTTTTTAATTGATAATGTTGATGTCATTTCATCCCCTCATATTTGGCTTTGAATTGTAGAATCGATTCGGAAATGGCTTCAGCTATACTCTGGCGTTTTTTCCCATCGCGAAGTATTTTTTCATCCATTTTATTGGAGATAAAGGCTGTTTCCACCAGTACAGCCGGCATAAATGCTTTATTGAGCACGAAAAATCCGGCCTGGTCAACGCCGCGGCTATCTATCTTGGCCCTGTTCTTGATATTTTTCTGTATCATATCGGCGAGGTCGGCCGATTCTTTCAAATATTCATTCTGAATCATATCGGAAAGGATGAAATCGATATCGTTCGACCCGCCCTTTGCTTTTGTTTCCGACTCGAATTTAAGCGCCGAATTTTCTAAAGCGGCGGCGGCTCGCGCCTGATCGGTTTTGGCGTCGGCCAGGAAAAATGCGATCGTGCCGTTGGCATTTTTATTATGCGCGGCGTTACAATGTATCGATATGAACAAGTCGGCCTCGGCTTCGTTGGCGATATCGGTGCGGTCTCCCAGCGGGACGAAACGATCATCATCGCGGGTAAGGATTACTTTGAATTTATTTTCTTCAAGAATGTCTCGAAGCTTTTTGGCTATATCCAGTACGATATCTTTTTCCTTCGTCTTTGATGGACCAATGGCACCGTTATCGTCGCCGCCGTGGCCCGGGTCGATAACGATTACATCGATAAGCGTGTCTTGCGACTTCGCCGGAGTCGTTAAAGTTTCAGGTGGAGTATAGGTCAACACCGTATCGGCGAATGCGTCGCCTTTAACCGCGATCTGGATTCGCGGCGGGTCGTCTTTGTATTTGTGAACATAACTGAAATTGGCGCCGCGAAGGCGAATCGAAACCTGGGCGGATTTCTCGAATTGGTAAGCTTTCGTTTCGATCACCGTGGAGGCCGGTTTGCGGCGGCTAAACGCGGCCGTGTCGATTTTACCATCGTAGATATTCACTATCATCCACGAATCGATAGTCTTCACGATGTCATATTTAAGTTGCTGGGAAAGATAGATTTCAATTAACAGGCCGTTGAGTTTTTGTTGAATTGTCAGATCAACCACGTTGTAGCGGGCTGGATAAATCATCAGGCTGAGGTCATTTTCGGAAAACGCAACTTCATCCGGTATCAATTTGGCGACAACTTCAATTAAACTGGCCGCGGGGGCATAGAAATCGCCATAATAGAAAATTACGTCACGTCTGATATTGTAAGACTTATCTCCAATTAAAACATATGGAGAAAATTGATTGAACAATATCGAGCCGTTTTTTAGTTTTAATGTGCCTTTGCCGGTTTCGATATTGGGTTCGTAGATGGCGTCCAGGAATTTTGCCAGCGATTTAAGCGATATATAAACCGCTTTATCCTTTTTAGTGGCGACGATAGTGGACTTTTTCTTTTTGGCTATCCAGGATGCCTTTATTTCAATATTCCCTGTATTTGCGGTTGTTTTTGTTTTGGCAAACGTTTGGGTCCCGGTAAATCAAAAAAAGAAAAGAAACAGTACAGCCAGCCATTTTAATTTATCAATATTCATCTTAATTTATTACCATTGTTATCCGTTTATTGTTTCCGACGATAAATTCGACTCAAGTCACGTTTAGCGTCGCGTTCGGCTATCGCAGCTCGCTTGTCATACTTACGACGGCCCCTGGCCACTGCCAGTTCGATTTTGGCGTAGGGGCCGGCAAAATAAATTGATAACGGCACCAGACTTAACCCTTCAAGCTCGGTAGCCTGATACAGCTTGCGGATTTCGCGTTTATGAAGAAGCAGACGGCGTTTGCGTTCCGGTTCATGGCTGTAGTGGGAAGCCTTGTCATAGGGGGAGATGTGCAGATTCAGGAGAATCACCTGTCCGTTTTTAATTTGGGCGAACGAATCCTTGAACGAGACTTTCGAATCGCGCAACGACTTGACTTCGCTGCCGATTAATTCGATACCGGCTTCATAAACATCGAGAATTTCATAATCGTGCCGGGCTTTGCGATTGCTGGCAACGACTTTACGTTTGCCGTCGTCTTTCATGATTGCGAATATAGGGGGGATGGACATTGGTATCAAGGGATATTTGGAAGAAGATAGACTGGGCTAGAATATGACGGAGACAGGTTATTAAAATAAAAACGGGCCAGGCTTATGGACCAGACCCGTTTAGCTGTTTACGAAATCAAAATCCCTATAAAGGGAATAGGACGATTGGTTATAGCAAATCCACGCACTCCCGAAGCTTATCCGAACGAGAACGATGGCGCAATTTTTTTAGCGCTTTGGCTTCGATTTGCCGGATACGTTCACGTGTAAGATTGAATATCAGTCCGACTTCTTCAAGCGTACGCGGCATCCCATCTGCCATACCAAAGCGAAGCCTAATCACTTGTTCTTCGCGTTCGGTAAGCGAATCGAGCACTCGTTCCAATTGGTCTTGAAGATATACAAACGAGGCTTTCCCCGAAGGTATAGAGAATTGCGGATCGGCAATCAAGTTCGACATCTGATTTTCTTCGTCATCGCCGAGCGGTTTCGATAGCGACACGGTCTGCGGTATCATGCTCATGATATCTTCGACTTTGTCTTCCGGAAGCCCGGTTAGCCTCGAAATCTCCGTTACATCTGGCTTACGCCCCAGTTTCTGGAATAATGTTTGTGAAACCTTGGCCACTCGTCCGTACTGACTGTTCAAGTACATTGGCGTTCTTATCGTCCGCGCTTGTTCGGCCAGCGAACGAGTAATCGCCTGGCGAATCCACCAGGATGCATAAGTGCCGAATTTGAATCCCTTGCGGTAGTCGAATTTGTCGACCGCTTTCACCAGCCCGGAATTTCCCTCCTGCACCAGATCCATGAATTCCATGCCGCGACCGATATATTTACGGGCGATAGAAATCACCAGCCGCATGTTGGCCTCGACCATTATGCGTTTATTGCGATCCAGTTCGCGTTCAAGGAATCCAAGCCGTTTGATTACACGATCGAGTTCATCGATTGGAAGCTCTTCCGCATACAGGTAACTTGACGGTTCGACATTAGGTAAATGCGGCAAACTGTTTTGGGGCCTATGAAAGCGCCGTCCATTGGTGGTCTTGGTTTTGAATACCTGGGTAAGTCCCTCTAAAAATTCCAGGTTAAAATTAAATCGTTCGATTTCGAGCATTAGTTTCAAGCGTAAATCTCGCCTGGTCTTCAAGTATGATTCCAACTGTGAGCGCTGGATATCCCCGATTGGCTTACCGGCTTCGGCCATCAACTTGCCGATTTTACTTAAACGATTTAATACTTTGGTTTTTTCCCGTTTGATATTTTCGGGCGCAAACCAGCGACAGGTTTCCGGCGAAACAATGTCTTCGAGCCGAATTTCTTTATTTATCAACTTTGGCTGGCATTCGAGTAACTTTTCCAGAACCGCCAGCGATGAGAATATTATTTCTTTGATATTGATCTTATGGCGTTCGATACTACGGGCAACCGTTACTTCTTGTTCGCGGGTCAGAATCTTGAATCTTCCCAGATCGCGGAAATATGCCCAGGTCGCGTCGTTTCCGGTTTCCTGTTTTGCCAACTCCGGTCTATTCGAGGCGTCTTCCGCGAAGACTGGATAAACCGCCTTGAAATCATTAATGTGTGTTGTTGCCGTTTCGTGCAAATTGGTATCGTTATCCTTTGTCATTTATCCCGCCTTTCGTTTCGCGGTGTTTTGAAGGTCACGATATGCTCGAGTCAATCGTTCGAGCTTGTCCGTTTGCCCCTCTTTTTCGGCGCGGGCGATTTCTTGACGCAGGGCGCTTAACTGGTCGCCGACATGGAAATCGCGAAATCTGATTACGAATTCATCAAATCGCGTTTCCGGAGGCGCCCCTGCCGATTCTCGAACGATAATTTCCGTCAGTTTGCGACGGGTTTCTTCATTCGAAAACTTCTCTAAAAAATCGCCGATGTTATTTTCCCGTAAATTCCACTCCTTTAGTTTTTTGTAAATTTCTATATGCGCCGGATCACCGAAATGTTCCGGCTGTATAACTTTAAAACTTTCAGCTATGTAATCGGGATGAGCAATTAGAAATCCTAAAAATGCCCCTTCAAATCGGGCTCTCCCGAATTCCTCGGCAGGCTCCAAATTCGGTTTTCTGGCTTTTGGGCGTTCGAACCTTGCCGAAGCGGCCGGCGGCAAATCGAATGTCTCAACCGCTTTCCTAACGAACAGCTCATGCTTCAAATCGTCATCCAGACCGGCCGCCGTTTGCACCAGCGATTCTATCACCTTTTCCTGGCGTGATATCGGTAAACGCGCGAATTTATCGGGCAAAGATTTTTCCACGAAATCTATATAGCTTACCGCATCATTGATTAATGATAGTAGGGCGCTGGCGCCGTTTGCGCGTACGAATTTGTCCGGGTCGTATCCTTCCGGCAAACGCACGATTCGCGGTTCCAGACCGGCATTAAAGAGTACTTCTACCGCCCTGAATGTCGCGCGCATTCCAGCCGCGTCGGCATCGTAAAGAAGTACTACCTGTTCGCAAAAACGCGCTAGAAGATTTGCCTGGTTGGAAGTAAATCCGGTACCAGACACGGCCACGATATTTTTTATTCCTTCCTGATACACCGATATAAAATCAAAATATCCTTCGATAATTACCGCTTGATTTTGTTCGCGGATTTGATTTTTCGAATGATTCAAACCATATAATACAGAACCTTTGTGATAAATCGGAGTTTCCGGCGAGTTCAAATATTTCGGACCTTCTTGGTCGGTAAGAGCGCGTCCGCCAAACCCGATTGATCTTCCGCTTAAATTGCGGATAGGGAAGATTACGCGATTGCGAAATTTATCATAATATTCGTTTGAGCCGCCGCCTTGATTTTCCTTACGAACCAGCAGACCAGCTTCAAACATTATCTCTGTTCCTATCTTTTCTTTGGTAAATGCTTTTAGTAAACCATCCCAGCCTTCGGGAGCGTAACCCAACCCGAACTCGGCAATGGTGGAATCGCTTAATCCGCGCGACTTAAGGTAATCATAGCCCACCGAATTTTTCAGATGTTTTCGGAAATAGCTTTCGGCGAATTCGACCGCCTTGTACAGTTTGGATGTATGCGATTCCTGGTCAGGAGTGACCTTCTCCGGAATCGTGATTCCTGCTCGTTTTGCTAAATAACGAAGCGCTTCCGGGTAATCTAAATTTTCGTGCCGCATGATAAAATTGACTGCGTTTCCAGACGCGCCGCATCCGAAACAATAGAAAAATCCCTTGTTTGGTACCACGCTGAATGACGGCGTTTTCTCCTTGTGAAACGGGCATAATCCGGTAAAATCCTTGCCGGTTTTTTTGAGCGTGACATATTCGCCTATCAAATCGAGAATATCGGTGTCCGATTTGATTTTTTCGACTATATCTTCAGGAATATATCCGGCCATAATCAGTCATCCCGTTTTAATTCCACGATTGTGACCCCATAGGAGCCTTCGTCCCAGTTACCCAGTCGAAACGATTTTACCCGTGAATGGTTTTTAAGATGGTTTTGGATTTTTGTTCTAAGCGCGCCGGTGCCTTTGCCGTGAATAATCGAAACACTTTCCAATCCGGCCAGGTATACTTCATCCAGATATCTATCCAGTTGCGGTTCGGCCTCGTCGAACGTTAGACCGCGAAGATCTATCTGCATAGATATATTGGAATCATCGTAAACGCTATGTTTTCCGGGTTTTGATATGTCATCTCCAGCACCGTCATCTTTGTGATAGAGCCCTGCCAAATCGGTCACAAGCGTTATGCCGCCAATCTTGATTCTCACCCGGCCATCCCTGTCTGGCTTCTCTAAAATCTCCCCTGAGGCATTCATTGAGGGCAGAAACACTTTTTCGCCGATTTCCCCTTTGGCTTGCGGTCCGGTTTGCGGCGGCTCGATTTTCTTAATCTCTTCATTGATTTTATCTGCTTTGGCGTTAGCCTGATGTCGCGCCGTTCGCAAAGCCTCGATTTTCTTAGGTGCTTGTTTGGCTTCGTTAATCATCTGATCGATTTCGAATCGAACCTGCTGAACCACTTTTTCGGCACGCTCGAGAGCGTCTTTCTTAATCTGCTTTTTTTCTTTTTCCAGGTTGTCGAGTTTTTCGGAATAAATCTTGGATAAAGATTCGAACGACAATCGGCTTTTGCGCGCCTCGCCCAATTCTTTCTCCGCTTCCTGAAGGCGATCCGAAAGTTCGGTAATTATCGCGGCCAGTTTGCGTTCCGACCTGTCAATCAGCGATTCCGCGCGATTGGTGACGCCGTCGTTGATACCAAGTTTTCGGGCTGTCTCTATCGCATATGATAAACCCGGCATGCCCATCCTAAATTTATAAGTTGGTCGCAGATTTTCTCTATCAAAATCCAGCGACCCGTTTTCTATCAAAGGATTATTCACTGCCAGTGTTTTTAGTTTTCCGTGATGCGTCGTTACGATAGTCCGAACTTTATTGGCCGTGAAATCTTCGATGATGGCCTGACCCAGCGCCGAGCCTTCGTCGGGATCGGTGCCCGCGCCCAATTCGTCTAATAGCACCAGGCATGTCTCATCCGCCTGGTCGAGCGCGTCTCTGATATTTGCCAGATGGGCAGAGAAGGTCGAAAGCGACGCCTCCAATGATTGTTCATCGCCGATATCCGCGTAAATTTCCGTGAAAATCGGCAGGGAAGACCCATCGCTGGCCGGGATATACATACCTGTCTGAGCCAGCAAGCAGAGCAAACCGACCGTTTTCAAGGTCACAGTTTTACCGCCGGTATTTGGGCCGGTGATAACCAGAGTGGTACAATCACGGCCAAGCTGAATATCCACTGGGATTGTATCATCTTGCCCGGTTTGCTTATCGCGCCAGCGAAGCAGGGGATGGTAGCCGTTTTTGATTTCGATATAATAATCGTTATTGATAATTGGCCGCACACAATTAAGTTTTAGCGCGAATCGGGCTTTGGCCGAAAGGATATCGAGCTCGGCCAGTATTTTGATATTATTTTTAATATAAATCGCGTTGGCGAAAATCTTATCGGTTAATTCACGCAAGATTCGTAAAATTTCTTGATGTTCGGCCGCGATTAATTCCCGTAAATTGTTATTCTGTTCGACCGCTTCCATAGGTTCGACAAAAAACGTCGCGCCCGTGGATGACCTGTCATGCACGATTCCCTTGACCCGCCCTTTGGAGCCTTCCTTGACCGGCAATACATAGCGCCCATCGCGGATCGTATATACATTATCTGAAAGATGCGATGAGAATTCCGAATCGATATATGAGTTGAATTTAGATTCCAGACGTTCGCGGGTTTGTCGAAGTTCTTTGCGGATTCGCTTTAGTTCCGGCGTGGCGTTATCGCGAATTTCATTTGGCGGTTGAATCACCCGGTTTATAGTGTTGGCAAGTTCTTCGTCGAAATTTAATTTGGCTGTCATCATTTTAAGATGCGAAAACCGTTTATCGAGTTTGACAAATCCGCGAACTACATCGTATAGCTCAACTACCTTAAGGAGTTCCGCGGGTTCTAAAATATCGCCGGAAGCAATTGCCTTTTCGACAATAAGATCGACATCCCCAAAAGTTAGCGATGGCGGACCGCCATCAACCTGGTAAAGTTCGATCATTTCGGTCAGGCAATCCAGAGAACTCTCGATTGCGCTTAACTTGTCAGAAGGCGATACAGCAATTTTCTTTGCCGGACTGCTGAAACAGAGGTCATGAAGTTTTTCGACAATCCTGTCGTACTCCAAAACCTTCAGAGTATGAAGATTCATACAAACTTGATAAGGTTAGCTCCTCCCTCCCTTATCTATTTTTGGGAATCATTCCTCTTTTTTAGCAAGCTCGGGGGCGTTGCCAAAATATCTATCGATGCTTACCAGGACATCGATATCTTCGTTTGACATCCCCATGACGCCATCTTTGTTCTTAGTCAGGTCCTTGGGGTTTTCCGCGTAGACAGCGGTTCTCGATCCAAGTATGCCACTTTTAACCTTATCCACGAATTTAGCGTTGCTAGGGTGAAATTTCATTCCAAGATCGAAACTCACCGGAACGATTTTGCGAAACACGGGCGCCATCGTCGATTGGTCAATCGCCGTATTGAATGATTGAAATTTCGGATAGAGAATGAAGGCCAGAAATATCATCGAGACGGCAAACGCGCCTTTAATCAATCCGAACGCGCCGCCTCCGATTCTATCGTATTTTTTTATCGGCGTGATTTTTACCATTTTGTAGAAGAAGTGGCCCAATAATTTCAGTACTACCTGAAATCCGATAAAAATCAACAGGGCGCTGATAAGGTAGATTACGCTTGGGGAAAAATTAAACTTCCCTTCGAACTTGAGCGCCAACCATCCGGCATAATATATCGTAACCACGATGGTGGCCATCAGCCCGATAAAAGTGGATATTTCTTTGAAAAGTCCTCTACGATAGCCATTGGCAAAAGCTATTATCAGGACGACGAAAATGAAAAAATCAACCCAATTCACATCCCCTCCGAGGTTATGGGTTAGTTAACCGCCAAGCTTTTTGCGTACTATTTCATTAATCCTGCGGCCATCGGCTTTGCCCTTTACTTTGGGCATGAGGGCTTTCATCACCGCGCCTAAATCGTTTGGCGTCGATGCCCCGATTTCGGCCACAACATCGCCGATAACCTTTTCCAGTTCGCTCTCGGATAGCTGCTGGGGCAGGTATTTTTTTATTATCTCTAATTCGGCCGATTCGTTACCGGCCAGATCATTTCGGCCAGCTTTGGTAAAACTATCGATTGAGTCCTGACGTTTTTTAGCCGCGCTTGAAAACACGGCGATACAGTCCTCATCCGTTAATTCCCGGCCGATTTCGATCTGTTTATATTTCAGATCCGATTTTAACATGCGCAGAACGCCTAAAGTCAGCTTATCGCCTGACTTCATCGCCTGCGTTAGATCTTGTGAGATTTGTTCAAATAGTCCCACTGTGATCCACGTAAAATCTTTTGCGGGTTTTTCTTCTGGCCGCCGCTTGTTTGCGTTTTCTCTTTTCCGATGGTTTCTCGAAATGTTGACGTTTCTTGATATCGGAAAGAATACCGGCCTTTTCGCACGATTTCGTAAACCGCTTTAGGGCTTTTTCAAACGACTCGTCGTCTCGAACACGAACACCTGTCACTCATTCACACCCCTTTCGACAGTTTAGAAAATTCATTTTCCAACGCTTCACTCCTTTTTAACTTTAGGCAAGATAATAATTTGCAAAATCGAGGTCAAGACATTTTTTGCTTTCCAGGATAAATTTTTCTAAAAGCTAACTTGTTGAATATGAATGAGTTAATATCGTGGGGGTCGATTTTATGGTTGTCGTTGTAATTGTAAGTGCTATTATGGGTTAGAAAAATGGCAGGTTTTCGGGCGATTGAATAACGTTGTGAATTAAAAAAGGCGACAAGGGCTATTGTCGCCTTTAAAAGACATGTGCAAGCATTTTCAACCCCTGCCAATTGCACTTAACATGCGGCGGCAGTGGCGCAGGGGGGACCTGTTTACCTATATGTTATCCTCAACACCGCCGAATCGGTTATCTGCTGGATTATTGCCTGGGGTAAAT
>CAZTNJ010000058.1:0-10233 GCA_964614835.1 uncultured Ignavibacteria bacterium
ATTGTGCTTGCTTCCATAGAAACAATTGCGCATCTCATTTTGAAGAATGGAACCCCAGCCATACGAGAACGATTTGTCGAATACGATTAATTGCTTGATTCCTTTGCAAACATCGAGAATCGCCTGAGTCGGGAATGGCCGGTAGCTTCTAATTTTCAGTATTCCAACCTTCTCCCCTTTGGCGCGAAGGTCATCGACCACTTCTTTGAGCGTACCAACCAGAGAACCCATCGCCACAAATGCTGTCTCGGCGTCATCGAGACGATAAGTATCAATCAGGCCGCCATACCAGCGACCGAATTTGGCTTTGAACTCCTCGGCGGTTTTCTGGATAAGCGGGAGAACTTCTTGTTGGGTTTCGTGAAGTTTATAGCGAGTCTCCATGTACCATTTCGGTTCGGCGAGTGTCCCCATTGTAATCGGATTTGCCGGATCGAGTTTCAAATCGGGATTAAATTTCGGCAAAAACTCGTCGAACAATTTCTGATCAGACAAATCGACCGGTTCGAAAGCATGGGTTAAAATAAAGCCATCCATATTAACCATTACGGGCATCGAAATATCAGGATTTTCGGCGATTTTAAATGCCTGCGGATGTATATCGAACAATTCCTGGGCATCTTCGGCAAACAGCATAATCATCCCGGCATCGCGGATAGCCATTGCGTCCGAATGATCGTTCCAGATATTGATTGGTGCCGAAATCGCGCGGTTGGCGCAAGTTATTACCACTGGCAATCTCATTCCGGCGATATTGTATAACACCTCGGCCATCAAGAGCAATCCCTGGGCGGTTGTGGTCGAATAGGCTCTGGCGCCTGTTGCCGATGCTCCCAGAACAACGCTGGCGGCTCCGAATTCCGATTCGGTGTTGACAAATTCGGCCTTCACTTCGCCATCGGCCACCATTTGAGCCAGGTTTTCCACGATATGGGTCTGCGGCGTAATTGGATAGGCGGCAATCACGTTGGGACGACAACGTTTCACCGATTCAGCCACGGCCATCGAGCCTTCAATTAGCTTTCTCATTTGACCTCCAGTACCATATCGATATCGTTGACCGGGCATTCATATGCGCAGATTCCACACCCTTTGCAGTAATCCATGTTAGCGTTGTATTTTTTATCCTGGCCGCTAACGCAGGCATCCGGACAAACCACGACACAAATTCTGCAATCAGTACAATCTTTGTGTTTAAACACGGGCATCAAAGTGCGCCATGAGCCGGTTTTGTTCACTTTGGATGAACCGGGTTTAGCGTAAAGCAAAATTGGCTTAGACATGAGCAGCCTCCTTCGCTAACCCAAACGCCTTTTCGGCGGAGGCGATATTTTTGGCCGCAATCGGCCCTGGGAATCTGTGTTCTATAGCTTTTTTGACTCCATCAAATGAAATCAACCCGGTAATTGCCGCGAAATATCCCAGCAGAGTCGTATTTTGAATCGGACGGCCGATAATTTCCAGCGCGATTTTGGTTGCGGGAATAGTGAGAATTTTAGCCTTAGTATTTAATTTCAACTCTGAATGTTTTTTTTCAGTATCGATAATCATCAGCCCGCTTGGTTTTAGGCCGGCGGCGACATCGATACTGCCTATTAGGGTCGCGTCCTGGACAATGAGAAAATCGGGCTCATAAATCTGATTGCGGGCGCGGATTGGCTCATCCGCTATACGCACGAACGAGGTTACCGGCGCTCCCATACGTTCGGAACCGAACGACGGAAAAGCCTGCGCGTATTTGCCATCGGCAAAAGCTGCCTGGGCAATCAATTCGGCCGCTGTAACGACTCCCTGTCCACCGCGTCCATGAAGACGCAATTCTTTCAATTTATCCTCCTTCTATGCTCAATACTTATGTAAAGCTTCGGAACTTGTTCCTTAATCATTAATACTTGTAAAGTCTTATTGTTCGATTTTGGAATGCGTAATACCCGTCGATCCCTGATACTTTCCCTTTTTATCTTTATAAGTAATATCGCACACGCTTTCGGCTTTTAAGAACAACACCTGGGCGATTCCCTCGTTGGCGTAGATTTTTGCCGGCGATGGCGTCAGATTTACTACGCTGAACGTGACATGACCTTCCCACTCCGGTTCGAATGGGGTGACATTGACC
The DNA here is from genome assembly GCA_964614835.1 of uncultured Ignavibacteria bacterium. Classification (GTDB taxonomy): domain Bacteria; phylum Zixibacteria; class MSB-5A5; order UBA10806; family 4484-95; genus JAAYTW01. The sequence continues at coordinate 2,117 of CAZTNJ010000058.1, forward strand.
ATGATACCGCATCGCGAATAAGTGGATTTGCCAAAACAGATCGTGATAATGTCGCGCGGTATCCGGAAATATTCGATGCTGCGGACAATGGCCAGGCCGTGTGGCGGAATTAGGCAATGGTCGCCTTTGTGCGATACGAACAGGTTTTGGTCTAAGTTCTTGGGATCGATAACGAACTGGTCGCCTTTGGGAACGAAAACCTTGAATTCATCGGCCAAACGGAAATCGTAGCCATAGGATGAGACGCCAAACGAGATAACATCGCGGCGCACTTGCGATTCGGTGAATGGCTCGATAAGCCCCTGTTCTTTTGCCATCTTGATTATCCATTTGTCGGGCATGACTGCCATAGGCGCGAAATCTCCCAAAAGTGATACTTTAACTAATTACAATATTCACCTGTGGGGGTGATGTCAACCCTTTTTTGGGCAATTTGTTAAATATTTCACAAGAGGGATAATATCACCTAAACAAATAATTTATGGAATTTTAGGTATTCATATAATAATATCTTTCAAGGAATATCGACGGGGAGCGGAAGGCAAATTTAAACAGCGGTAGTTAAAATCTAATTAAATTAGAAATGGAAGGTAGGCTAAAATACCTGTGGTTCGGACATGCTTTGCTAATGCAGCTGAAATATCCTATAATAATGAGTATGGCCTTCATTTGGACCCTTTAAGGTCAGATACATATGTTATGGCAGCTTATTGCAGCGGCGAAACTGCCAGAATGTACCGAAGATATGGCGACCAAGAGCTTTTATGTTATATATTATCCAGAGAAGCAAGAGGTGACGCTTCGAAAGATTGGTCGCACGGTAACTATTCATGAAATTGGCCAGCAAATTAATAGTACGGAGGTAAATATGTCTTTTATAATTCGATTAATTATTGTTGTAAAAATGCTAATCTTGTTTTCTGATGCTTCTTATGCGAGAATAGTTGATAATTATTTTGTTCCACCAGACTCCATAAGAGATATTTCTACGGTAGCAGAACTTGAACCACTTTTACATAGCGATAATACTCAAATAAAACTTTGGGGTATTATAATGCTTGGGAAGATAGGAAAAGAAGAAGACATTATTCGGTTATACGAATTTTACAACAGTGAAACTCCACAGCTTGTTTATGGTACAGATGGGCCAGTACCGCTGATAAAATACTTTTCTCTTAAATCGATTGGAGATATTGGGGGGCCTCAGGCGGAAAGCCTTGTTATAGATATTTCCGAACGTTATAATTCAGTCGGGACACCCGAATCTCTTCAAATATTCTCTTGCTTGTGTGATGTCCTGGGTAAAATTGCATCTACTAGGACGCTTGCCAAATTAGAGAGTTATTATAACTCCGAACAATTAAATTGGCTGGCTCGCGTATATGCGCTGACCAACATTTATACAGTAAATCTAAAACAAGAACGCATAAAATCGGCAAATGATAGTATAGATTATTTAATCCAGCCTTTATCGACAAACTTTTCTGAAGATTGCCGCAATAAGGAACATTTCATCATTACCAAGGCCGTTGAAGCCGTAATTGTTAGAATAAATTCATTAAATATAATTGATGCGTTGACATCAAAAATTAATGACATACCAGATTCTGTTGTTTATAAACAATATTTAGAGAGTTTAAGGAATGGGATGTTATATGAAATCAGTAAATAAGGCTTTTGATTGATTAAAACATTAGGTAAGGGGGTATCTCATGCAATCGCTAAGGCGCTGTCTTGGACTGGCAAAGATATATAGGAATAAATAAAGATGAAAATGGCCAGGGGCAATATTCATACTCCTTATCCACGGCAAGCTGCGGCTTGGGGATTGTCTGGAGAACGTTGTCAGGTCACGCCCGCCCACTCGGCCGGCAACCTGATTGCCACCTCAAGTGGAACCGTGGTGGCGGGGCATTTTGAAACCGGGATATCTTCAAACGGGCGTAAATTGACTCCACCAAGAGGCGAATCGGAGGTTCTGACATTAAATTTTAAGATAAAGATAAACGGCGGCCCAGAACGGGAGATTCAACCATACTCCGGTATGCGGGTTGAAGTGTACAATGGGTTTAGAGCCCTGCCGCCTATCGCAATCGAAGTAAAGAATAATCCTTTTATAGTGGCCGGACAATTCATATCGTTGTTGGCCGTAATCTATCCAAATCCCGCCTTAGATGCCGGCTTCTCGTACGAATGGTTCGCCGTTAAAGTTGGTGGAGGTCAAGGCGATGTGATTTTTAATCAAGATGGAGTGCCTTCTAATATGACGAGGTTTTCCGCAAGCTGTCCCGGTGATTATAATGTATATTATCGCGTAACTTTTGGCGGGGAAACTGAGACATCCGGCAGTCTAAAGATTAAGGTTGGTCCGGAAATATTTATTGATAATCCGGTTGAAGATAATCAAAAATACTGTTTTAATCACAATGGGGAATTAATTATTTTGGCCGAAGGCCATACTAATCCGGAAGCAAGTGGAGAGGATTTGCAATGGAGCATACGGGTACCAGAAGGCACAAATATGACATCAACACCGGGTGACGAAGAAGGAACTGCGGTAGTTTACAGATTTAATGGAATGCCACCTTCAAATGATGAATTCGGGAATTTTAATAGCCGTAATTGGATCAAGGCGACTATTCCGATTGAAAATTGTACAGCGGAATTGTCGAGGCCAATAATGTTATTCTATATCTCTGGCGCTTATTATTTAGAAGATGACGGTCATAGAGTGCCAAATTGGTACCACTACTGGAAACAAGGTACCGTAATCAATTTAAGTTATCTTTCTTACACTGAAACTGAACCTACAGGCGCATACCAGTTTAGGGGAATGAATGAATTTGGCTATCCTATAGAAGCAATATACATCGGATTTAATGGCGATGCAGAAGGAGCTGATTTTGGCAGAATTCCGGGATTTCCGAATTATGATATTCCGGCCGGAATTGACAATGCCGCAAACATTTGCAAACACGAGCTTACTCACAAGTTTTTTTACCATCAATGGATGCCCCCTGATGGCGAATGGTATATTCGGTTCGGGGAGCACCCGGTAATACGGAACCCTCGTACCACGAACAGAAAGGCGAATCCTAATGACAAAGATGGTGATTTGATACCAAATGAAATAGAATTAGAATATAATCGACAATATGCAGGTAACTTCAAGCTCCATCTTAGGACAAATAATGAAAATAGCTATGGCTTGCCAAATTATCCAAGTAATGGAGATCAGGAGATCATGTGCATTATTGCCGCCTGGAACCAAACTGGTGACGCAAGCAAAGATTGGTCGCGCGGCAGATTTGCGAAAAACTGGCCGTTAGGTAATTAAAAGGAGAATGATCATGAAAAGACTTATATTTGTGACTTTAACAGCCATGTTTATGTTTGCTAATCACTCTGGGGCACATGATCAATCTATTATGGTAAAATTGGTTTATAATTTGCCCGATTCAATTGCTATAATCACTGAACCTGATGATTTGAGACGTTTTTTGGATAGCGATTTTATTTTGGATCGGTGCCGTGGTGTTTATAAATTCGGCCTTATTGGTAATCCTTCTGATATTAATTTAATAAAGGATATCTACGATAAGGAACCCGATAGGCCTATTTACACCGATGAATTAACTGAAGGCGTGAAGTATTTTGCCCTCAGAGCTATCGCGAATATCGGAGGGTCGGTGGCAGAATCGACTCTATTGAGTTTAGGTGATCAAGTAGGGGGTTCTTCTATTTCAGATTCCCTTGTTATTATAAAGGGGCTTACGGAATCGTTAAGGTTGTTGGGTACCCATGCAAGCAAAGAATTTTTAGAAAATTATTATAATAATTCTGCTTTTAGTATGTATTCTCGTCTCTATGCTCTCACGAATCTCATGTTTATATGCTTGAATGATTCCGAAGTAAAAACGAATGCAGACTCAATTGATTTTGTATTATCGTTTTTACCGAAATCGGATTCGATTGGATCGGAGTATACGGAAAATTATATAAAATATGAAGCCGTAGTGTTTGCACTTTTGGATACTGTATTTTGTAACACACAATCAATTACAAATTTAAGAGCCAGATTAAATAATTTTACCGACCGACCGGAGCTACATGAACAGCTACAATTCGTAACAGATCAAATAGAATCATATTACAATTATAATATGTCAACAAAATAACGGGGGTATCATATGCAATCGCTAAAGCGCGGTCTTGGACTGATTGTCTTTAGCAGTATAATTTTAAGCAGCATAACATTCGCAGAAGAGCTTCCCTCCCCGCCGGAATTTATCCCGGCTAATTATCTACGTGTTCCCGAAATTCCCAAAATGACTATCGAAATGGCGCTGGAAATCACCAACCGCCACGCCAGTTTTTTCCTTTACCCGTTCGACGCGGTGGTATTACACGTGGAAGTTGAGGGCGAATTGCGCGACGTGTTCATCTTCTCCGATTTGGGCCAGGAACGGCTTATGCTCTGGCAGTGTCTGCCGCCGGATGGTAACGGCAACCGCTATATCGAAAACGTGACCGCCTATTACGGCGCGCTCGATAACAACGATGAGAAAGTGTTCGTATCCGTTTCGGGTATCGATGTTACAGCCCGTAATCGGCTATTCAATCCCGAGCAGGATTATATCTATGTTGCCGATCGCGGTAACAGCCGGATAGTCGAATTGACCTACGCTCCCGATAAAGACGGCGGCCAGTTATATGTCAGCCGCGAAATCGGCAAAGGGATACTTCACTGGCCGGTGGATGTGGCAATCAGCGCTTATGGCGATGGCAATCCCAATAGCGCCGATTTGTACATTGTCGATGTCGGCACATTCGAAAAAGACGGCGTTTTATATCGGTTTGACCTTCAATCGGGCAATCTCGAAGATAAATGGGAGTGGGCTTTGTCGGAATTTGGCGAAAATATCGTTCCGCTAAGTCGGCCGGTATCAGTCGCCTGTTATCCGGATTCACAGGCGGGTTTCAGCCAGATTTACATAACCGATACCGATAACAACAACCTGCTCAGCCTGCTATCGAAAACCGACACGGCTCCAATCTTGCGTTCTTGCCAGAGCCTCTCCCCTGCCGATGATCTGGGATTCGAACTTGGCGGAGTCGCGCTCGATGATTACGGGCATGTGTATCTGGCCAATCAGCGCGCCTGCAAAATCGAGATGTTCGATTACGCGATGAGCCGACAGTTCGCCAGTTACGGCAAAAACGGCACCGACGACCCGGGGCAGTTCTATTACCCTCGCGGGATAATTATCGACACTTATTACGAAATGGCGGAAGCGATAATTCTGGAAGGATACGCGCGCTTTTCGGGGATTCAATCATATCTGATAACAGGCGCGGCTTCCGCGACAAAACCGATGCTTGGCTTGATAAACAATCCGATGCCGAAACGGGCAACCCATTTTACGGAACCGGTGGCGGTTGAATTTCAGCTGGGGGACGCGTATCCCAATCCATTTAACAATACCTGTATAATATCATTTTCGATAACAAATCCATCCAGGGCCCGCGTAGATATACTGAATATCCTCGGCCAGGTTGTGGCAACGCCATTGGACAAAGAGGTTGCAGCCGGTACGCATTCGGTTAAGTTCAACGCCGATAATTTGAGTTCTGGAATATATTTCTATAAAGTGACTTATAATGGAAGCGGCCAGGCCAAAAAATTGGTGCTGTTGAAATAGAAAAATCTGTCAGGTCACGCCCCGGCAGTTGCCGGGTCTACAACCTGATAGAACGAAAAAGGCGATCCGTTTTTGGCGGGTCGCCTTTAATTTTTGCTCGTCCGAACCGCGGGGGTTAGGACCTACGATTTTATTCGTGCTTTCCCCGCAATGGCGGCGGCGGGAAAAAGTGACAGAATTCCAGCGCGGCGCTCCCCTTGAAAAACGCTACCAGACGCGTAATATCCGAACCACGGAATTCGCAGTTGCCATTGACATCCCCGCCGGCGTATAGCCAGCTCCCGGTTGAATCCATAAAACAGCTATCGGTTGGTTGGCCGCCTATCCCTTTAAAATAGCGTACGCCATAGGTAACATCGGCGGCAAGCCGCTGCGAATCGCCATTGAGGTCTCCCTGCATATAATAACAAGGTGGAAACAGATCCAGAATCATAAAACTGCTGTCGGAGATATCGTAAGCAGTGCCATAGGAGGTGTCTCTCACACCGATACGGATATAGGCCTCATCAGTGGGTGGAGCCAGCACTGTCCAATCGAAGCTATGAGGATCGCCGCTTGTCCAATCCTGAATAATTGTCCAATCAACGCCCGCGTTTGTGGAATATTCAATACGATGTGCCGTTATGGCGAAATTATCGTTATCTATCCAGGTGATTTGATGGGTTTCTCCCCTGTTCAGATTTTCTCCGCCGACCGGCGAGGTTAACGTAACAGTTGGCGCCTGGTCGGTAATCGTGAAATTACTATCGGAAATATCAGTACCGATTTGACCGATTGAATCACGACAGGAAATCCTTATTTGAGCCACAGTGGTCGCAGGCGGCGGAATCAACCAGCTATAAAAATGCGGATCACCATTAGTCCAATCTTGGATAATCCGCCAGTTTATGCCGCCGTTATCAGAGTATTCCAATTTAAAAGCCGTGACAGCTTGATCGTCGGAATCTGCCCAGGCGATTGTCTGGGTTGAACCGGCCTCCCAGATTTCACCGCCGTTGGGCGTGATCAATGTCGCGGATGGCGGCGTATTGGGATTGGCACCTCCATAAGTTTCTATGGCATTTGTAATACAGGCGACAAAAAGCGGTCCGCAGGTTTGATTTGCCAAATCGTTAGGATGAGAATCGCCGCCAGCGCCGCCATAAGCCGCGCGAAGGCAATTGTAATATATCGAGGTTGAATCATGCTCGGCCAAATCGGCCCAGAAATTATAAACGAAAACATTAGGATGCCCGGCCAGATATTCGGACGATGACAGCCAGGTGGCGAAACGGCGGGCGCGCGCCGCATTTTCGGGAGTGGTGGCGCTTCTAACCAAAGGCGGCGGCGACAACGGAATAAATATTTTTTCGGGATGCGCGTCCATGACATCGCGGATAGCCAGATACCAGGTCTTATACTGGTTCAGCATCGATTCGCTTGTAATATTGCTGGCCGGGAAGCAAGATTTGAAAATGAAGACTTCGTGGGTAATTGTGCGTGTCCCCATCTGATGCGGCAACATGAAATAGCTGAACGCGTTATCCGGTGGATTATGAATCGGTTGGCTGAACAGCGCGTAGAATCCATCGGGATCGGTGTTGTCATAGGGAATGTTATAGTTATTGTAGTAGTTTCCTTCATGATCGTGAACGCCGCCCGAGTTATAACCATGATCCCAAAATTCAAGATTAGTACCATGAGTGTTGTTATAGGCGTTTATTAGGGGGCGGACATTTCCGCCATAAATCAAACCCGACCCGGTTGAATGATGAAGAAACATTATATTGCTGAAATTGTCGGCGAAAGCAGGTAAGGAAGCAAATAGACATATGCTTATCAAAAGAATTAGAAAACGGTTCTTATTGTTCATGTTTTTACAACTCCGCCTGAAGCCATTTATTTATCTACGGCAATATAATAGATCCCTAAAATATCGCCAATATTATTTTAATAACAGCATCTTCCGACCAGAAGAGAAATTTGCGGCAGCAAGCTTGTAGAAATAAAATCCGGAAGAAGCATTCATTCCATTTTTATCGATGCCATTCCAAACCGCGCTATGATTACCGGCGCGTTGAACTTCATCAACAAGATCAACCACCTGACGACCGGCAATATCGTAAATCGTCAGTACAACATGCGTCTCCTCCGGTAACTGATAAGTAATACAGGTCGAGCTGTTAAAGGGATTTGGATAATTCTGCGCTAAAGATATATTCTTTGGAAGATAATCGTCATCTACGATACCCACAGTCGTTAAATAGATCGAATCGAGCGGAGTGAATACAGAATCGCGACCGTCATTAAAGACGAAATAATAATAGTGCCAGCCATCGCCAGGCCATGTCATCGTGTATTCGAATAGAGCGGTATCCGAATATACATGGTCGAAACTGGCCATTTCGAAAACGCCACGGTCAAAATACATCCGGC
>CAZTNJ010000058.1:10243-16398 GCA_964614835.1 uncultured Ignavibacteria bacterium
GTACAAATGAGGCGCTGAATTTGCGCTGAAATTGACTGTTTGCGATTCCGGAATAAAAGCGGTCGGCATAGTGTAATCGCACAAGGCTGGAGTAGTAAGCGAGCCAACAGCGGTCGTCGCCAGTGTCAGCAAAAATCCCTCTTCTGGCGGCCAGCCCGGCCAATCCGGATCAGCGGCCAGATCGGCGAGGTTGCATGATAATAATAATCGCCCGCCAGATGTCGTTGAGGAAGCATCAGCTACCCTCGTAAAAGAAGAATCGGCAATGTTGATTTTATAAACACCCGGAGATATTAACGGCCACAGATTGACATACATCATCGCGAATATCGCGGTATCTTGTATTGACAGACGTATAAGAGCGATGCCATAAAGATTGAGGCTGGTTAAACCCTGGCTCGATGGCCAGGTGCCGCTAACGTTCGACAAATATGCATACAGTTTGGTGTTGGAATAGGTCATTCCGTATCCAGTCAAATCTGACCAGGGACCAGGTGTACCCGACATCGTATCCCCCACGGGATCGGCCGCAAAATCGGCAAATAGCCCTACTGCCGGCCAGGTGGCGGATGCTGAATAAAGCGGCACTTGAGTCAACATAAGCGTATCGCCGCCGCCGGAGAAATAATACTGCATCAGGCCTTGATTCGATGTAAACAGCAATCGACATTCCTGGGTTGTCAGATAATGCGGGTCGCCCTGAATCAATGTCATTGGGACGGTCGAAAAATTATTTTGCGATTGGCCTTTGTAGTGAAGAGTAACATCAACGTTCGGCAAACCGAACGGGTCAATAAAATCGCAGTTGAAGATCATCGTATCGTTTACCATTCCGGCTGTCGACGCGCCGCTAAAAATAGATAACTGGGCATTGGCCGCTGAACATAGACTAAAAATCGAAATCAGCAATACGAGCTTTAACAATCTGCTTTTCATGATCGACTCCTATTATCGGTTTTTTTCTTTCAACTCGATTAAAATACCGCCGAACGAATCGGGATGCACAAACGCGATCCTGGCCCCTTCAGCGCCCGCCCGCGGGGTTTCATCGATAAGCTTAAAACCATGCGTCTTGAGATGGGCTATCACATCATCGATATTCTCAACCCGTACGCAGATATGATGAATTCCCTCTCCCCTTTTGGCGATAAATTTAGAAACGGCCGCGTCGGGGGATTTCCCCTCGACCAGCTCAACTTTGGCATTATTGAGGTCAAGCATTCCGATTTCCAAAAACCGGTCGGGAATGGATTCAATGCCCGACAACCCTATTCCCAAAGCCCGTTCGAATATTTCCGCTGTAGCCTCGATATCTTTCACGGCAATGGCAATATGATCTATTCCGATGATTTTCATAATTCCTCTTTTAAAAATTCTCCTGGTATTCTCCCCAGAGGGCGCGTAGACGGGCGCAAATTTCGCCAACCGAGCAATAAACCGATACGCAATCAACTATCGCCGGCAGCAAATTCGAATTAGTATTGGCGCATGCCGATAGTTTATCGAGAGCTGATTTTACGGCGATATTATCGCGTTTAGCCCTAACGGAATTCAGGAAAGCGATTTGTTCGTGCTGAAGCGAATCATCCACGCGCAAGATATCTTCCGAAGCGGCTTCATCAATGATATACTCGTTTACGCCGACAACAATCGCGTCCCTTTTCTCGATCGCTTTCTGGTATTTATAGGCGGCCTGATGAATTTCATTCTGGAAATAACCGGTTTTGATTGCGTTCAAAGCTCCGCCCATTGATTCGATTTCATCAAGATATTTATTTACCCGGAGAATAAGTTGATCGGTTAAATATTCTATGTAAAACGAGCCGGCCAGAGGGTCAACCGTTGAAGTAACGCCGGACTCGCTGGCCAATATCTGCTGGGTACGAATCGCGATTCGAGCCGCTTTTTCGGATGGCAGGGCCAATGCTTCATCGTATGAATTGGTATGTAGCGATTGCGTGCCGCCGAGGATAGCCGACAAGGCTTGCACAGCAACCCGGACAATATTGTTTTCGGCTTGCTGGGCAGTGAGAGTCGAACCGGCGGTTTGAGTATGGAACCTCAACATGCAGGAACGGTCATCTTTGGCGGCGAATTTTTCTTTCATGATTTTAGCCCAAATAAAGCGGGCCGCACGAAATTTGGCTATTTCTTCGAACAAGTCGTTATGTGCATTAAAAAAGAAGGAAAGCTTCGGCGCGAATGAATCAATATCTAGTCCCGCCTTCAAAGCCTGATTTACATAGCAAATAGCATTGGCAAATGTAAAAGCGATTTCCTGGGCCGCGGTAGAACCGGCTTCGCGGATATGATAACCAGAAATAGAAATGGTGTTCCACTGGGGTACGTATTTTTTACAATAAGCGAACGTATCTGTTACCAATCTTAACGATGGTTCGGGCGGAAATATATATGTGCCGCGCGCGATATATTCTTTTAAGATATCGTTTTGAATCGTGCCGCGCAATTTATCGGCGCTTATCCCCTGTTTTTGAGCGACAACAATGTACATCGCCAGCAATATAGAAGCAGTCGAATTTATAGTCATTGATGTCGAAACTTTATCGAGCGGGATACCATCAAACAATATCTCCATATCGGCAAGCGTGTCTATCGCCACGCCGGTCTTGCCGATTTCGCCGGCGCATTTTGGGTCGTCCGAATCATATCCGATCTGGGTTGGAAGATCAAATGCCACCGATAATCCGGTTGTGCCATTTGCCAGAAGATATTTATACCGCTGATTGGAGCTCCTGGCCGTACCGAATCCGGCGTACTGCCGCATCGTCCACGGGCGTTGACGATACATCTGGCGGTGAATCCCACGCAGAAAAGGATAGCTACCCGGCAAAGGCGACTGGGATAACGAAGATTCGGTTTCTAAACCAATAAGATGTTCGGGAATCGATATTTCAGAGGAGGTTTTAAATTCCTTACCATCATGATCTTGCATCCGGCTCTCCTTTAGGAATAATATATCTTAAATAATATTAAATCAAAGCGCAATCTTTGCTCAAATAAAAAAGTAGCCAAAGAACATTAGAAGTATAAAGTATTACTTCCATAGATATATATATCCTATTATACTACAACATAATATAATGATACTATCCGAATAAGATAAGGGTCTGCGCCTTATCAACAATCTGGCCGGGCTGGATTTTTATTTCGCCTATAACGCAATCGTGGACGGCCCGTAATTCATTTTCCATTTTCATGGCCTCCATGATAATCAAACCCTGCCCTTTTTTTACGATTTGACCAGGTTCAACTTCCACTTTGATAATAAGGCCGGGCATTGGCGCCGCCAGTATTTCGGATTTTCGCGTGGTTGTTTGATTATTTGTTTTTTGCAAAAATCGTGCGGTTTTTTCATCTAAAATATTTGCCTTGAGCTGTATTGAACCCAACCAGCAAAAGTACCCTTCGGCTTTTTTTTCGATTTCAATCTGATAGTATTTACCATCCAGATGAAAAGAAACGATGCGATTTCCATCGATATTAAGCGAACGTATGTCTAGGCGGCGGCCATCCGCGGTGGCCTGAAGGTCAGCGCCATGTTTGGCTATTCCAATTTTATATTTATGGCCTTCAATATCAGCATAATACAACATAAATATCCTGTTAAGATCTCAGCATTTGCCTGCGTCCTTCAAACGCCCAATTGCTTATTCTACGTTCTGAAAATCGCCGCGATTCGATTTCGTTATCGACTATTAGCGCCGCCGCCAATCCGGCCGCTATAAGGCTATTTTCCGGGATCGATTCGCGTTTGAAATTTGTGCTTTCCAGGAAACCGGTTGAATAGTTGCCTGCCTGGAAGTCCGGATGAGACATTATCTGACGATGCAACTCAATATTGCACACTATTCCACCGATAGCGATTTCATGGAGAGCTCTTTTCATTCGCGCAATTGCCTGATTCCTGTTTTTGCCGTAGGCGATTAATTTGGCGATAAGGGAATCATAATAAATGGTAATTTCCGCACCCGGAGTCACTCCGGAGTCGATTCTGACACCCGGCCCCTGCGGCTCTTGATAGCGACTGATAATTCCTACCGAAGGCATATAACTGAATGCGTCTTCCGCGTTGATTCGACATTCGATAGCATGGCCGGTAAATTTAATATCAGATTGCTTCAGGCTCAGATGTTCACCGGCGGCGATTTTGATTTGTTCGATTATCAAATCAATTCCGGTTATCATTTCGGTTACGGGATGTTCCACTTGAATACGCGTATTCATTTCTAAAAAATAGAATTCATCAGGGCTAACCATTAGAAATTCAATTGTACCGGCATTGAGATAATTGCAGGCTCTGGCGGCGGCAATCGCCATATTCCCCATTTTCGCTCTTAATTCGGGGTCGATAATCGGTCCGGGCGCCTCTTCGATAACTTTCTGATGGCGCCTCTGGATCGAGCAATCGCGTTCTCCAAGATGAATGAAGTTGCCAAATTTATCTGCTAATACCTGGATTTCGATATGCCGTGGATTATCTAGATATTTTTCGATATAAACTCGTACATCGCCGAAAGCAGCATATGCCTCATGGCTGGCCGCCCGCAAGGCGTCGGGGAATTCATCCGAGTTGTTAACTACTCGCAGTCCTTTTCCGCCACCACCGCCGGCGGCTTTCACCATCACCGGATAGCCGATTCTATTCGCAATTTTTGATGCGAGCGTCTTATCGGAAAGAGGTTCTGTGGTTCCCGGAACAACTGGAACGCCCGCCTTTTGCATGGTACGCCGCGCCGCCATTTTATCCCCCATCATGGCAATAGTGTTAGAATTGGGTCCAATGAAAGTTAATCCGCCGGCTGTAACCATGGCGGCAAATTTGGGGCTTTCCGCAAGGAATCCGTATCCGGGATGGATTGCCTGAGCGCCTGCTTTTAGCGCGGTCTCTATTATTGATTCCGATTTAAGGTATGATTGAGACGCCGCGGCAGGGCCAATATTATAGGCCTCATCGGCTAATTGTACATGCCGGGCATGCTTATCAATATCGGAGTAAATTGCCACTGCGGTTATACCGAGATCATGGCAGGCACGAATTACCCGCACGGCAATCTCGCCGCGATTTGCCACAAGGATCTTGTTGAACATGTCAGGTAAGCCTAATGTTTCGGCTTACGATAAATCACAATCATATTATTAGAAAGCGAATCAGCCCCGAAAAGTTTCATCAATTTAAACCAGGCAAAAGAGATGAAGAAGAGCGGCTTTGAATGACACAGGATATCCTCGGCAAGAATTATGGTGTCAAGCTTTAAGGTACCGATTATATCTGGGATAACGGAGGGAGTATTTATCCGGTAATAGGTTTTAAAGGTTCCGGAAGGATTATCCTTAAAGATTGTTTTAATCAGATGTTTCTTGATCGAAAAAGGAATCAGGCGTGATAGTAATAGAAATGGATTATGTTTATTTGTAGTCTGTATAACGCAAACACCGCCCGGTTTCAGCACACGGTCGATTTCGCTTAAGGCGGCTAAAGGCTCGGCCAGATGTTCGAACGTATAGCGGCTGGTGATAAAATCAAAACTGAATTGTTTGAAGGGAATGGCATAAACCGAGGAAAGGCAATATGGATTGAGGTCTGTAGACGATATGTTATCAGGCCGCGCGATATCCATACCAATAGAGAATGCGGCCCCCGGCTGCTCAATAACCAGAAAATTAGAGCCGGCCCCAATATCAAGCCAGTATGGTCTGCTTTTTAAATTTTCGAGGACAATGTTTGTGATTATTTCCCAACTAAATTTATAATCAGGAAATTTCCGATATATCTTTTGCTTGTAATAATTATAATCGATCAAATTCAATCTGAATGCGAGATCAAGTTATTATTAAACCCGAAACTATTTTATTCGGCGCTAACCTCAGGTTGATAATTTGATTTATAGGCAACGATTTTTTCAGTATGCTCATCGAGATGGTCTATAATTAAATTAGCCAGCCACCGCGGAACTCCGCCTCGTTTGGAAAATTCGGAATCGCTCACTGATTTAAGCTTGTCGATTATTCCGCCATGAACCAACTGCAGTTGTTCCAGAATTTTCGGGAAAGCCACTTTTCGCCTGTCTTTAACGGCCTGAGCGTTAAACTCATCGATGTCTTTGATATGACTCCAGTCGGGATTAACCCCGATT
>CAZTNJ010000059.1:0-12229 GCA_964614835.1 uncultured Ignavibacteria bacterium
TCTTTGACGGGATATCAGCCAATCTCGGAACCGGTAGCTGATTGTGCCTCTCCCCTGTCCGGATTTCTCTAATTTTGCGGTAATTTTCTTTATTGCATCTTCAGAAGAACTGCCGCTGAATTCGGCTGAATTGATAAGCTGGCCGTATACTTCATAGGCGGCCTTCGAAATATCGATTTCGGTTTTCCCGTACGGAACAATTACCGGTTTAATTGGCAGTTTATATTTGGTGGCAAATTCCCAATCCCGTTGGTCATGACCGGGAACAGCCATCACTGCGCCAGTGCCATATGTTGCCAGAACATAATCGGCAATCCAGATCGGGATTTTTTCGCCGTTTATCGGATTAATAGCATAGCTGCCCGTGAATACGCCGGTTTTTTCGCGCACTACCGATAATCTGTCTATTTCGCTTGATTTTCTGGCCTGTTCCTGATATGCAGACACTTGTTGTTTATATTCGGCTGTCGAAAAATTATTTACCTGCGGATGTTCCGGAGCCAGCACCACGTATGTAACCCCGAAAAGGGTATCCGCTCTTGTCGTAAACACAGGTATCGGCTGTCCTGTTTTTTCCTCTTTGAAAATAATTTCGCTGCCTTCGGACCGGCCTATCCAGTTTTTTTGCATCAGGATAGTTTTGGCCGGCCAATCAAGCTTATCATGTCCGGCCAAAAGCCTTTCGGCATAAGCGGTTATTTTGAAAAACCACTGGGTTAAATTTTTGCGGGTGATATCCGAGCCGCAACGTTCGCATTTGCTATCGATAGCCTGCTCGTTTGCCAAAACGGTATTACAGCTGGGGCACCAGTTGACCGGTGCCTCTTTACGATAAGCCAATCCTTTTTCATATAATTTCAGAAATACCCATTGCGTCCATTTATAATATTCTGGTTCACAGGTTACGACTTCTGATTCCCAGTTGATCATCGAACCGATTTGTTCGAGCTGTTTTTTAAAATATTCGATGTTTGCTTTTGTTGAAACTGCTGGATGAACTTTATGTTTGATCGCGAAATTTTCCGCCGGCAATCCAAACGCATCATACCCCATCGGGAAAAACACATTAAATCCCTGCATCTTTTTCAAGCGGGCCCAGGTATCCGTTGGACCGTAATTATACCATTGCCCGATATGCATCTTATCCCCCGATGGATAAGGAAACATCACCAGGCAATACAGCTTTTTTTCTGATTTACTGAAATCGGTTTTATATAGTCCCTTTTCCCGCCAGATTTTTCGCCACTTGGCCTCGATTTCGGCAAACGGGTATTGATTACTTGTTTTTTCGGTCATTTTTTAAACACCCTGGCTCTGCTATCCGGAAATTATATACACCGAATAACCAATTAACATCCATCATTGGGGGTTTACACGGGAAGTGGATAAACCTTAAATCGCCTATAGAGATGCTATCAAATCAAACCCCATTCGCCGCCCGATTTCCCGCCAATCAACAGCCGATTTCGGGAATCGGGCAACTGCAGGGATCGCTATCTTATTTTCTTTTTATGCCGATCGCGGCGTAGTCTTTTTTTACGTTTGTGTGTTTTTATTTTTGCTCTTTTTCGTTTTCTTCCACAGGGCATAATTAAACCTTATTGATATCTGAGTTCATTACTACTATTTTAAATTCATTTGATGGCTTAAAAACCGGAATTTTCCGGTCGGGAACCGGGACTTCTTCTCCGGTTCGAGGATTGCGCGCTTTACGAGCCTTGCGCGGCTTAATCTTAAAAGTACCGAAACCGCGAATTTCAATATTTTTTCCGGTTTCAAGGCTCTTTTTAATTGCTTCCAAGAACATATCGACAGTCGCGGCAACGTCTGTTCTGGTCAGGCCTGTTTTTTCGGCCACTTGTTCTACAAGATCAGCTTTGGTCATTTATTGGTTCCCTCCTCTCCTTTCAATGCTTACATCCGCTACAATTGTGTCCGGCACAGCCAGCGCAATTGGATTTACTGGCGCTAACTGCCTTTCCGGACGAGACAAAACCATAAAGCGACGGTTTCCTGTTAATATTTTTACTGTCGCAGTCGGGGCAAGAGACCTCGCCCTCTCCTCTGACAAACACCTCGAAAATTCCCTGACAATCCGAGCAAATATATTCGTAGATTGGCATAGAACGACTTCATCCGCAAATTACCTGAAAATATATTTAAAACTCGGCCCATTATCGCTGGTCGCCCTAATACCAAGAAATCCCAGCGCTTGTTCGGTCAAATAATCAATCAAACGCGGCCTTCTGGAATACTGCTTGACAACCTTAGGATGGTTACCCAGACCGCCCATTTCGCCGGCCAAACTTATCGCATCTTCCAAACCGCCAAGTTTATCGATAAGTACTAATTCAAGCGCTTGATTTCCGGTGAAAATTGACCCATCGGCGATCTCTTCCACCTGCGAAATTTCCAGATTGCGCGATTCAGAAATGGCCTCCACGAATTGATTGTACACATCATTTATCGCGGCCTGCATCATCGCCCTTTCCTTTTCGGTCATTGGCCGGGCCATATTTCCAACATCCTTCAGCTCGCCCGATTTGACTACTTCATGTTGCATCCCGACTTTTCCCATCAGCCCTTCGAATGTATAAAAATCGATAATCGCGCCAATTGAACCTGTCAGGGAACCAGGATTGGCGAATACCGTATCGCCGGCGCAGGCGATATAATAGCCACCCGATGCCGCAACCGATGCTATGGAGACAACTATGGGTATGTCGCTGTCTTTTACTCTTAGAATCTGATTGAATATCTCCTGAGTTGGAGCAACTTGACCGCCGGGGGAATCTATTCTTATTACAATTGCCTTTACCGATTTATCTTTTTCATATTTTTTTAGTTGACCGATAATTTCATCAGAATCACTGATAACTCCGGAAATTTCGACCAGCGCGACCTTGCCTCCACCCGATGAAAATGAAAATCCTTCATCACGAGAAATACCGATTATCGAAATCGTCACCATCAGTAAAAACAGGCAACAAACACCAGCTATAATAATACCGATTATTATGTCACGAGTTCTGGCCATAAGTGGGACTAATAGTATAATAATTTCTGGTTAATGTCAAATCATTTCGTGAGTTATCTGACATAAATTTTTATTTCATCACCGGATTTTATTCCTGATGGATTATCTATATTGTTCCAATCCATTATCTGTTCAACCTTAACCTGGAAATTTTGGGCTATATCCCATAAAGTATCTCCCCGTCTAACTTTGTAGGTCTGTATCTGCGAATTCGGCTTTATAGGAACTTGCGCCCTGACGCTTGTTCGCGAATCCTCATCGGGAATCCGCAATACCATTCGGGGATAAATCGTATTTGATTTAAGACGATTGCTTTGTTTCAAGTCGGCCACAGTAACCCCATGCATATCAGCTATTTTGGTTAGCGAATCGCCATTTTTTACGCGGTATGTTCTACCGCTGCCAGCGATTTCGGTGTTTCTTTGCGGGATAACCAATGATTTCCCTGGGTAAATCTTGTTTGATTTAAGATTATTCGCTTCTTTTATCGATGCCACGGTTATATCATATTTTTTTGCTATTTTATCCAATGACTCGCCTTTACGAACTACATGGTTTTTAGCCTGAACGCGAGTTTGTGATTTTTCCGCCGATGCCATCTTTTGAGGCGTTTTTGGAGTGCTGGTGTTGGTTGATGCTCTTGCGACCAAACCCGGTCTGGGAATAAGCAGATTCTGCCCGACCGATAATTTCGGTTTTTGTCCAAAACCGTTGGCATCCTTTAGCGCCGAGAGAGATATGCCATATTTGCTGGCAATCGATGATAGGGTTTCTCCGCGTTTGACCTTATGATACGCCCAGTTGGTGGCTTTCTCCGATGGGATATTATCGTAGGCGGCCAAAAACCTGTCTTTGGTTCCAACCGGCAGACGTAAATAATATGGCGTGATATCTGGCGGAGTTACTCCGCGCATAATTTCCGGATTTAATAATGTCAAATCCTCATAAGCAATTCCGGTGTTTTCGGCAACGCTTTTCAACGAGATGCATTTATTGATTTCGACAGACTCCCAAGTCAGCGGCTGCATGTAGGTTGGATTAAACCCATACTTTGCCGGATTCTTGGCAATCATGACTGCCGCCATAAATAACGGCACATAATCCCGCGTCTGCTTCTTAAAACCGAGTTTCCAGAAATCGGTCGTTTTATGCTGAGCGATTTCTTTGCGTACCCGCCCCTCGCCGCCGTTATATGCGGCCAGCGCTAATTCCCATGAATTAAATTCGGCATACAGCTCTCCCAAATAGCGGCAGGCTGCCCGAGTCGATTTTTCGAAATCTCGCCGTTCATCATACCACCAGTTGTGCTTCATTCCATATCGTTTGCCGGTGCTTGAAATAAACTGCCAGGGTCCCATAGCTTTGGCATAGGAATAGGCGCTGGTATTGAATCCCGATTCTATTAAAGGCAGATAAACAATATCATGGGGTATACCCTCTTCGGCCAATATCTTCTCCATCAAAGGGATATACATCATTGACCGCCCTAAATACCTTTCAAACAAATCATGAGCCACGGTTTGAAGGTAAATCAGGGAGTTTTCAACTTTATCATTCCAAACAATCGGAACATCATATACGAGAGCCGTCGAATCGGGCGGTTCGGTTTTAATATTTTTCTTTTCCTTAAGATTCTTAAAATTCTTTAGGTCCGAAAATAGATCGCGGAATGCGGCAGCCGAGCCCTCAGAAAAAAGCGATCCCGAGGCCATTAATGTAAGCCGATAATCTGATTCGATTTCCTTTAAAAGCGTCTCCATCCACTTGGCTTCATCCGGGTGAGCGTCACCGTTAATATCAAGGTCGGACAAGGTTTCGAGGGCTCTTTCGAATGATTGCTGGGACGAATCTAAAACATTTCTCTGGTAATATAATACGCCCGTCGTATAACTGGTTTCAGCCTCCTTAAGCAATTGCCGAATTTGATTGATTTCCGTAACCTGCGGCTCTGCATAGGCATTCGTTATATTTTTGGTTTGATTTTCAGAAACCTGTCTTGTGGGGGCTACTTTAGCTTGGTCAACCTGAACCATATGGCCACTATCCGAATGAGCGCATCCGGCAACTACGGCCAAGCCCGCTAATAGTAAACTTATTCTTGTCAAAAGCGCTCCTTTTTTACTAACCTGTTGCATATAAGACAATTGCCTGAACATGTCAAGCCCTTTTCAGATATTCGTCACATATTTCATTAACTTTACTTAAGAATCCTTCAGCATTCGGGTTAAACCAATTAATCTCATCGACCTTACGAAACCATGTCATTTGTCTTTTGGCGTAATTCCGATGGCGCTGTTTAACCCTCTCGATAGCCTCCTGACGGCTGATTGTTTTATCGAACAGGTATGCGATTAAATCGTTATACCCTACCACTTTCTTTTTACGCAAACACTCGACCCATTGTTCAAGTCCAAGCAATTCTTGTTCCCAACCGCTGTTCATCATTTGTTCAACCCGTTTGTTGATATTGTCATATAATAGGTTGCGAGGAGGATTCAAACCTATCCAGAGCGGCCTACCCCAGATTCCAGTTTTGCCCTCTTTTTGATGAATACTAATCGGCTTGCCCGTAAGGTGATGAATTTCAAGAGCTCTTATAATACGCTGGCGATCCCTTGGTTTAATGCGAACTGCCGCTTCCGGGTCGATATCCAACAAGCGTCTGTGCAGGTTTTCAATACCTTCTTGGTCAGCTATCGTATCCAGTTTTTTTCTTAATTGGGGATCAGCCTTTGGCCCATCGAACAACCCTTCAGTCAATGCCTTAAGATAGAGTCCCGTACCGCCCACAACTATTGGCGTATTGCCCCTTTCCCATACAGATTTGATTAATTTTCTACTAAGTTCAGCAAATCGGTAAGCCGAAAAATCCTCATCCAATTCGATAAAATCAATTAAATGATAATTCAAGCCCGAATATTCGACAGGCCGTGGTTTGGCGGTGCCGATATTGATATGCTTGTATATTTGACGGGAATCCGCGCCAATAATTTCTCCGCCATATTTTCTGGGAAGACTTATCCCCAAGCCTGTTTTTCCCGAACAGGTGGGGCCACAGATAATTATATATTTCATTTTCGTTTGAATAGTTTGTCCAAGTCGTCGCGCGAAATTGTGGCTACCGTCGGTCTCCCATGTGGGCATCGAAATGGGTCTTCGCAATTAAATAACTGATTGAACAGCCCTTCCATCTGCTCTTGCGATAATCGCTCACCCGACTTGACCGCCGCGTGGCAGGCCAACGATGCCGATAGCGCCATGGTCGGATCTTCGCCAGTCGATAAACTATCGATAAAACCATCTAAAAGGTTATGGAAAATCTGTTCTATGGATGAGCTCTGAAAGTATGCAGGCACACCTCGAATTATCACCGCGCGATTGCCGAATACTTCAATCTCGAACCCCAATTTCCGGAATAAATCCAGATACTTATCGATAACCGCCATGTCGGATGGTTCCAGTTCTATAGTTAAATCGAATAATAATCTTTGCGATGTGCCCGGGCGTTCGCAAAGGTTATTCAATGCCGCTTCGAATAGAATTCGTTCATGAGCAGTGTGCTGATCGATCATCCAGACTTTGCCATCGCGGAAACCCATAATAAACGTATCATATAACTGCCAGAACCGATGACCGCCGATTTTCATTTCAAGAGCCGCTTCCGTGGGGATATCCACCGAATCGATTTCGGCCGATTCATGGCTTGCTTTTACAGATGAGATTCCCTGGCGATGATTCTTTATGCTGATTTCATGTTGCGGTAAATAACCCCCCGGGCGCGGCGAAGGCGAAAGCGGTTGGTTTTTCACGAATCCGATTACTTGGGCTGATGTCGCTGTTCCCGGAACGACCGCGAATAAAACCGGGGTCTGGATTGCCGCCTCGACCAGTTTCTTAATCTGCGAATAAATGTATCTCTCATCAACGAAACGTACTTCTGTCTTTGCGGGATGGACATTAACATCGACCGATTCGGGCAACAACTCTATCATGATAGCAGCAATCGGAAATGTCCCCGATTCCAGCGTATTGCCGTAGCCGGCCTTAATCGCGTGCATCAAGGATACATCATTAATCGGCCTGCCATTGACCATCAAATAAATCTGATTGCGGTTGCCGCGCGTAATTTCGGGGCGGCAGATATATCCATGTATGTGCAAGATACCCGAAGGTTTGCTGTCGATTTCAATCAGCTTGGCGCTAATTTTATCTCCCCAGATTCTTTCCAGCCGATGGCTCAAATCAGGGTCGGCTGGATAATTGACAATCTCTTTGCCGTCAACCGATAAAGTCATGTTCAGTCTGTGTCCGCAAATCGCGTATTTGGAAAAAACCGCGGTTACTTTTCTGGTTTCGGATGATTCCGCTTTGAGAAATTTGCGTCTTGCGGGAGTATTGTAGAATAACTGCCGCACCGCAATCGATGTCCCCTTTCGCGGCGGCGCAGCTTCAAACGCGGTTTCTCTTCCACCTTCAATCACAATCCGCGTTCCCTGCGTGGCCCCCTCGATACCGGTCACCATTTCAACAATCGATACCGACGCTATCGCGGGGAGCGCCTCCCCCCTGAACCCATAACTTGATATATTCAGCAAGTCTGTCTCGTCGGATATTTTCGATGTCGCGTGACGGGCGAAAGCTAAGCGCACTTGTCCAGCGGGAATGCCCTGGCCATCGTCAACTAAGCTTATCAGGCGTATGCCCCCGTTTTCGATCGCCAGTCCTATATGACCCGCTCCGGCATCAAGCGCGTTTTCGATAAGCTCTTTAACCACGGAGGCGGGATTCTCCACGACCTCCCCGGCCGCGATCTTATCTATAAGGTGGTCCGCTAATAGCTTAATTTCAGACATCTAAATGAGGGAATTTAAATCCTTCCGCGGCGTAAATCCCGGTACGTTTATCTAAAATATATTTTCCTTGATGTTCGTAGATATTTTCTAATGCTTTTAGGCAGATATCGATTTCATCGGTGTTATTATATAATCCAAACGACAGCCGCACCATCCCGGGGATTTCCGCCCGGTATGACCGATTAATTTGCTGATGATACCTTTCGCTTTCTTCTTTGGTCACCTTTAATAATTTCAACAAGTAGGGATGGGCACAGAAACAGCCGTTACGAACCCCTATTGCGTGCTCGTAGCTTAATATCGCCGCGACTTTAGCATGATACATGTTCTTGACATTAATCGCTATTACTCCGAGCCGGTCCTCGCCATCGTGCCAATCCGAAATTCCGTACAGATCGATATGCGGAATATTTTTCAGACGTTCCAATGTATATTTGGTCAAAATACGTTCGTGAGCGGCGATCTGGTCATAACCTACTTTGTTGAAATAATCGATTGCGGCCCGAAGCGCCACTGCGCCGAATACGTTTGGCGATCCGGCTTCATCTTTGTCAGGCAAATGCGCCCACTGGACCTCCTGACGTGTAACATAATTCACCGTGCCGCCGCCGGGATAATCAGGTGACCCCTCCTTAAAAACTTTCTTAGGGCCAATCAGCACGCCTATCCCGAATGGCGCGTACATCTTATGCGCCGAAAACACGGTAAAATCGATACTTTCTTTGCCATGCGGTTCACCCATCCGTAACTGGCGGTGAGGTATCAACTGGGCCGCGTCGACCGTAATCGGGATTTTATAATTATGAGCCATGGCCGCCATTTGATGAATCGGCGGCAGAATTCCGGTGACATTGCTGGCGCCGGAAACCGACACCATCTTGATTTTATCTTTGTACTTGGCCAGCTTAGCGGCATAATCATCGATTATTATCCGGCCATCGCTTTCAACTTCGATAAAAAGCACCTTGCACTGATTGCGCCAGGGCAAATCGTTGGAATGATGTTCCAGGCCGCTGATCAGAACAATATCGCTTTTTTTCAGATTAAGCCTTCGGGCCAGTTTGTTCACTGCCTCGGAGGTATTTTTCACAAAAATCGAGGTGAAATATTCCGGATCAGCGCCGACAAATTGCAGTGTCCGTTCGTGAGCCAAATCGTATTGCTCGGTCGAAACCAGCGATTTGTAGCCTGTCCCCCTGTGCACTGATGAGTAATAATCGCGGAAACGTTCCAGCGCCTCCCATACCGGCTTAAGACATGGGGTACTGGCGGCGTTGTCGAAATTGATATAGCGGCGCTTTTGACCGCTTAGAGTGGGCACCTCGATGTCGGTGCCGCAAAAATCCCGGCTGAAGTCGTAGTTTTTCATAACCCCTATATTATGTAAGAAAGGGGCTTTTTTCAAGTATTAAAGCGGGGATACCATCAAATGGGGATTCTTTTTATTTGTTAACGCGATAATAGATGCTAATCGGGTATTTTCATTCCATACCGTTCTATTTTACGATAAAGCGTGGAGGCGTCGATTCCCAGAATTTTTGCCGCTTTGGCTTTCTGCCAGTTATTCTGTGATAAAATATAGTAGATATAAGCTTTCTCGATAGTCTCTAAATCGGGAGTTGATTGCATCGTAAATTCAGAAATCGGTGGGGCGATTTCATCGCTTTCAGCCAACTCGGGCAAATCTTTCGGAACAATTACAGCGCCTTTGGCCAGAAGGGCTGCCCGCTCAAGAACATTTTCCAACTGCCTGATATTTCCCGGCCAGGCATAGCTCTGCAGAAGCGACATCGTATCTGGGGCAATTTCC
This sequence comes from uncultured Ignavibacteria bacterium, assembly GCA_964614835.1. Classification (GTDB taxonomy): domain Bacteria; phylum Zixibacteria; class MSB-5A5; order UBA10806; family 4484-95; genus JAAYTW01. The sequence continues at coordinate 9,701 of CAZTNJ010000059.1, forward strand.
TTTTCGGCGATTTCCAATTTCAGGCAATGGCGTTTGATGAAAAAATTCGCCAGAAGCGCGATATCTTGAGGCCGTTCCCGCAACGGCGGAATCATAATTGGAAAAACATTTAGCCGATAATATAAATCTGGGCGGAACTTCCCTTTTTTAACCTGCGTGTCCAAATCGGAATTGGTGGCCGCGATTATGCGGACATCCACCGGCCGCGCCTTAGTATCCCCTACCGGCGTGATTGTTTTGTCTTCGAGGGCGCGTAACAGCTTCACCTGAATTGTAGGGGGAGTCTCCCCAATCTCATCCAGTAAAAGTGTCCCGCTACTGGCAGCCATGAATAGCCCCTCTTTATCTTTCACGGCCCCAGTAAATGACCCTTTAATATGGCCGAATAATTCGGATTCCAATAGCGTCTCCGGCACGGCTCCGCAGTTTATCGATATGAAAGGCTTGTCGGCCCGGTTACTGGCCGAATGAATCGCCCGCGATAAGACTTCCTTGCCTACGCCGGATTCGCCAAGGATTAATATCGTGGTGTCGGAATTGGCAACTTTCTGCGCTAACTGGATTATTTTTTTGACTTTGGGATCGCAGGTTAAGAAACTGTCGAACCCGCCTTTAAGCTGGCTTTTTAGATTCTTATTTTCGGTTTTGATTTTCTTGCGCTCTTCGACCTTTTTAACTGCGATTTTGACCTCATCGATTTTGAACGGCTTGCTGACATAATCGAACGCCCCTTTCTTGAGCGCCTCGATTGCGGTCTCCACCGAGGCGAACGCGGTCATCACGATAAAATCCAGTTCCGGGTCGATCGATTTGGCTTTGGTGAGCAGGTCGATACCCGACATCTCCGGCATCATGAGATCGGAAATCACCAGATCGATTTTGTCTTTAGTAGGCTGGATTCTGTCCAACGTTTCTAAGGCATGGCTGGCGGAGGTGTCGAATCGCACATCGTAGCCTTCTTTAGCAAGCATGATCCGCATGAATTCGCACATGCTTTTTTCATCATCGACAACCATTATCCGCGTTGGCATATAAATTCCATTGTAGGTCGGGTCTCGCAGAGACCCGACAATATCATATCTATTCGTAGGTCGGGTTCCGAAGTAACCCGACGATATTTTATCAAGACCGCGATGGTCTTGACCTGCAAATACAATAATATATTATCCTATAATAATTTCGGCGGTTTTATGAGGAGGCTTTAATTAAAGATATGTGCCTCAGTATAAAGGCGCAGATGGCGACGATATCCTGAGGCGATGTTTCTATACCTTCAGGATGTCTCCGACAGCCGCCGGATTCCATCTTGAGGGACGAGTTAAATAATATATTTTCAATTTTAATTAATTAATTAAATCCAATATCCGATAAAGTAATATGCCTTTTAAAACTTGCACTCTTTGCCACGCGACCTGGGAATCGCGGGAAAATTTCCTGAATTCCTACTTAATCGCGCTGATTGGATATCAGGCCTGCCTGGATCAACCTAATGAGGGGATATTTTTATTCAATCATAATATCGAGGGATGTCATTCGACTATCGCAATTGAAGTGGTCGAATTCCTCGATTTGTATTCCGGCCCGATTTATCCGACCGCCAATACCGATTTACCTGGATGCGGCGGCCATTGCCATCACGTGAACGATTTGGAACCCTGTAACGCCAAATGCGCCTATGCCCATATCCGGGCGATTGTACAGATATTGAAGATCAAGAATACGAAAATTAGCGCGCTAAAAGGACGATTTTCGGGGGGCTCGCGAGCCGCCCCTACGGGGATTCTTTGCTATCCCAGGGTGGTTTTTCATAATCCGGATTAGGAATCGCATTAGGATTTTCAATATCATATTCCCAACTGAGCGGGTTTTCTAAAATATATTTTCGGACTGCGCTTAATTCCTTTTCGCCGCGAATAATATGTTCATAATAATTTCGTTGCCAGATAATTCCCTGATGCGATTTATCATATCGATTAATTGTCTTTGTCGAAGTTGTTTTAAACGCGCCGATTAATTGTCCCAGAGGCTTGCGGTTAATCGGTATTTTTGTAGGGGCGACTCGCGAGTCGCCCGATTCATCTTTCATTATAATTATGCCATGGAAATGATTTGGCATTACGATATAATAATCCGGCGCGATATAATCATATCTTTCAAATAGCCACAGCCAGGAATTCGTGACGATTTCCCCGAATTGGTTAATCACCATTTTAGCGTTTCGGATTTCGCCAAATAGCATATCCCGATTATAGGTACAGATTGTTACAAAATACGCGCCTGCCTGTGAGTAATCGTAATCCTTTAGGCGAATAGAACGACGATTAAAATCATTTTGCGCGGTCATTGTTTGTTTTATTGTAGGGGCGATTCGGGAATTGCCCGATTTATCCCGTATCAGTGTGTTTAAAGGCCGGGCGGCTCGCGAGCCGCCCCTACCTCATCCTATCCCACCGGTATCGTATATTTACCCGTGAAACAGGCGCGACAGAACCCTTCCTTGGGCAACGCCTCCAACCCCAACATCCCCTC
>CAZTNJ010000059.1:12239-16225 GCA_964614835.1 uncultured Ignavibacteria bacterium
ACTGGAGTTCAGACGTGTGCTCTTCCGATCTGCATCCAGGTACTTGCGGATAGCCTCGACATTGCGGTTGGACCCGATCAGCTCCTCCTTCGTTGGCATATCGATCCCATAGTAACAGGGGCTAATCACCGGCGGCGAAGATATCCTTACATGCACCTCTTTGGCGCCGGCGTCGCGAATCATTTTCACCAGCTTCTTTGATGTCGTCCCGCGCACCAATGAATCATCGACCAACACAATCCGCCGGTCTTTGAGTACGCCGCGGATCGGGTTGAACTTGATTCGCACATCCAGGTCGCGGATTTTCTGCGCCGGTTCGATAAATGTTCGCCCCACGTAATGATTGCGAATTAGCCCCATTTCATAGCGAATTCCGGTCCCTTCGGCATACCCCAAAGCAGCGGTATTGGCGCTGTCCGGCACGGCCATCACTCGGTCAGCATCAACAGGGTGCTCTTTCGCCAGTTGCCGTCCGAACCGCCGGCGGACTTTATCGACATTGATCCCGAAAATCATCGAATCAGGACGCGAAAAATATATAAATTCGAAAATACAAAACGCGTGCGGTTTTTTCGGTAAAACCTTGTACGATTTCAGTCCGCCACCGTTGGCCACCAGTATCTCCCCCGGCTCGATATCGCGGATATAGCTTGCCCCGATAATATCGAAAGCGCAGGTCTCCGAGGCCACCACCCATGACTTGCGCAGTTTTCCCAATGCCAATGGCCTCACTCCCGATGGGTCCCTGGCCGCTATCAGATTATGCCCGGTGAGCATCACCAGCGAATAGGCGCCGGTTACCCGCTTGAGCGCATCCGCTAACGCCAACTCGATTCGTTTCTGCTTGGATTTGGCAATCAGATGTAAAATCAGCTCCGTATCCGATGTGGTCGCGAAAATCGACCCTTTGGCTTCCATCTGGTTGCGGAACTTGCGGTAGTTGGTCAGGTTGCCGTTATGCCCCAACGCCAACTGTCCAAATCGGCTGTTAATCATTAGCGGCTGAATATTCCCAACACCGGATTCGCCGGTGGTGGAATAGCGGTTGTGTCCGATAGCGATTCGCCCTTTCAAATCCTTTATTGCCTCGATATCCGGAAATACCTCGTCGACTTTCCCCATCCCCTTGCGGGCCGTAATCACCTGGCCATCCGTAACCGCAATCCCTGTCGACTCTTGCCCGCGATGCTGTAATGCATAAAGGCCGAAATATGTCAAAACCGCGGCATTTCTGGTCCCGGTTATCCCAAAAACGCCGCATTTATCGTTTATCATTCAATATCCTCTTATTTTTTTCCGATAATCATTTTAGGTGAGGAATCATATTGACTTGGCCGAATTTTGTCAAGTAATATGCCATCAAGCCTTGAGTAAAATATTTGCCAAGGCGAAATTTTATGAATAAAGAGATAATCTACAATCTGGTCGATTCGCTTTCAGGGCTGGCGCGGCTAAACTACGCCGAAATCCCCGGCCATGTCATCGATTCGCTAAACGTCTGGGCGCGACCGTTGGCTATATCGATTCGCTTGACCGGCCCCGACAAGAAAACTGTCCACGGTTCAATCGGTGAACCGGATTTACAGGATATCCTGACCAGCCTGGAAAAACGTTTTCACACCTTCGATATCAATTTCGCCCTTATCTCACTGGATGATTCCGCCAACCGTTTAATCGCAGTCTCATCGATTAAAAGCCCGACCGGGCACAGCGGCCTGATTCTTCTGATGATTAAGCCTGACAATCCTTTGCGTCATCATATGGCCGAAATCTTGCGGTTATACGCCGACCAGATTATTCTATCGCTGGTCACTCATTCATCGACCGCGGCGGTCAACCTCGATGACATTCTGCGCAAATGCGCGCCGGAGATATTCCGGCTCGGTGTGGATGGTATCCTATTAGCTTTGGCCAAATCGCTATCGCATGGTTTCTGGATCGACACTCACGCCAAAATCCCTATCGGTTTCGAAATCGGCGAATCGCTTCAAGATTTACTGCGTAAACCGCAAACGACTATCGATATAAAGAAAAATCTCGCATCGGGGATTCTTCTTCCCGGTAAAGATACTTTCGATACCGTGGTATGGAATAATTTTACGATTTCCGGCAACGATTTGGTGGCTCTATTCGCCGGCAAATTCAGTAATCCCGAACCGATATTCGCCCAGTTCCGCCTTAGTTTATCCACCACGGTCATGCCAATCGGCTACGATGATATCGCGCTTTCGTTCAAGCAACTGATTGCCGACCACAATAAGATTATCAAAGCCGAAAAAGTGGCCTCGATTCTCGAAACGGCCGTAACAATCAACCACGAAATCAACAATCCGTTAACCGCGATTCTGGGCAACACTCAGCTGATTCTTCTGGATAAAGATAAGCTGACCAAAGACCTGTTGGCGAAAATCACCACAATCGAAAAAAGCGCTCTGCGAATTCGCCAGGTTACCCAGAAACTGATGGCTGTGATCGAACCGATTACCACTCCCTATATCGATGGGCTTCAGATGCTCGATATCGACAAAAGCTCCGAAAAATAATAAAATATCATCTCCCGTAGGTCTGGTTTCATCAGAAACCCGAGATTATCCCTACATGTCATACCCGCGCAGGCGGGATTATACCCCGTAGGTCGGTGTTCCGACCCGTAGGGGAGAAACCCGACAACATCCTATCCCGCGTAGGGGCGAATTGCATTCGCCCGTAAAAGTTGTAGAGACAGGGCACTGCCCCGTCTCTACGGATAAAATTAAAGTAACGCTGAAGAATTCTTGTTCAACTCTCTCTCACCCCTCTCGGGCATGTTTAAAAAGGTAATAAGGTGTAAAAGCTAACAAGCACAGATATTCGCGTAGTGGCTTAGCATGCTAAACCCCTACGGGTTAAGAATTGATAAAATTAAGTCTCTTACAATTAAATACCAGCGAAAGGGCTTTTTTAACATGCCCCTCTCCTCCGGGGGAAGGGCCAGGGGTGAGGACACTTCCCCCGCCGAAATATTTCCCTTGCAGAAATCATTCTCCCCCTTTAAATTACCCCCCAATGGTGGTTAGGAGGTTAGTGTGAGCATTTTAACAATATTCGCGAAACGCTTTATCACTGGCGAAACGCTCGACAGCGCCATTGAAGCGATCAAACATCTCAATTCCATGAAAATGACCGCTACTCTGGACATGCTCGGCGAAAACGTATCGAACAAAGAGATGGCGATTAAAACCGCCGATAGTTATCTGGAGATGCTGGATGCTATCGCCCAAAGCGGCGTCAATTCCAACGTATCGATCAAGTTGACCCAGATGGGTTTGGATATTTCCGATGAGTTCTGTTACGAAAATGTCAGCCGGATTCTCGATAAAGCCACCGCGCTAAAAAACTTTGTCAGAGTCGACATGGAAGGTTCTCCTTACACCGAGAGAACCCTTCAGTTGGTTTACCGATGGCACGAAAAGTATCCCAATGTGGGAACCGTTATCCAGGCGGCCCTGCGGCGTTCCGAAAAGGATATCGCCGAACTCAATCGCCGCAAAATCACGGTCAGGCTGTGTAAAGGGGCTTATAAGGAACCCAAGGAAGTCGCGTTCCAGCTTAAAACCGAAGTCAACGACAGCTATATCAGGCTGGCCGATATGCTGCTCAAAGATGGGGTTTACCCGGCAATTGCCACGCATGATGACAAAATGATTAAGGCGGCTTTGGAAAGCGCCAAGAAATACGGCCGCGGCAAGGATGATTTCGAGTTCCAGATGTTGTACGGCATCAATAGGTCGGGCCAGCGTAAAATCGCCGAACAGGGGTATCGCATGCGGATTTACACCCCCTGGGGCACGCACTGGTTCCCCTATTACTATCGCCGTCTGCGCGAACGCAAGGAGAACATCTTCTTCATATTCCGGCACCTGTTCGATTGATAAAAGATATCGCGATGTGATGAATTGCAAAGGCAGCGTCTGATTAGGGCGCTGCCTTTTTTGATTTGGTAGGGG
>CAZTNJ010000060.1:0-16108 GCA_964614835.1 uncultured Ignavibacteria bacterium
GAATACATTCGGGTTCTATGAAATTAATCCAAAATTACGGGGAAAGTCCTGATTTATATATATAAATATTTCTCTAAAGGATTTATTAAGTACTTGGCGATTCGAAAAGTACATTTATTTGTACTTCCAGATTGCGGCTATTTCTTCAACGAATTCGGCCAGTTTAGTTAATGGCAATTGGCATTCTCGGTCGCTTTTTGCATTGGAGGGATCAGGGTGGGTTTCGATAAATATACCGTCCACCCCGATTACCGCGGCGGCTTTGGCCAGTGGCAGAATATATTCAGGCGCGCCTCCGGATGATCCGCCGGCTGCCCCCGGTTTCTGGACAGAGTGGGTGCAATCGAAAACAACCGGATAACCGCTTTTGGCCATAATAATGAGCGAGCGAAAATCCACAACCAGATCATGATACCCAAATGTCGTACCGCGCTCGGTTAGCATCACTTTATTATTGCCGACAATCTTAGCCTTGGCGGCAATCTCAGCCATATCCTCGGCGGCCATGAATTGCCCTTTTTTGATATTTATCGGTAATCCCGTTCGAGCAGCGGCCTGAACCAATTCGGTTTGGCGGCATAAAAAAGCGGGAATTTGCAGGCAATCGGTAATATCCGCAACCGCCGGGATTTCATCGAGAGTGTGAACATCGGTCAGGATTGGCAGGCCATACCTCTTCTTAACTTTGGCCAATATATTTAGAGCCTTTTCAAAACCAATGGTTGAAAATGATTTGCCCGAAAGACGATTGGCTTTAGTATGCGACGATTTGTAAATAAATGGGATACCGGTATCTTCCGACACCTGTACAATTTGCTCCGCCGCCTCGAAAGCTATTCTTTCCGATTCAATCGCGCAAGGCCCGGCAATTATAAACGGGTTGCCGGATCCGACCTTTACATCGCCAATTTTGAACGTCACTCTCGACATGGCATCTCTTTGGCGGCAACCACCTGCCAGATACATCTTTTACCCAGAGCCTGGTTTTTCCTGATCAACTTCAATCCCAAACAGGATTCTCCCATGTTGATTTCGACATAGCCGGAGTACAATCCTTCATTGACAATGCGAATGTTTTCGAAAGGAATGTCCATATCGGCATATCGCGAATTGTTCAGGAATGCCGATGATATCGCTTTAATATCACCCCAGAATTTCTGCAATCCCGAATCGCATTGGGCTTGATAATAGGTCAGATTCGAATCGGCAGGAAACGGCAAATCCGGGTCTGCCTCCGTGACTTCTTTTTTGCCGCCGCAGGCAAAAAGCCCAAGTATCAGAATTACCAGTAGTATCGCTTTCTTCATACGTCTCTCTTTAATTATACGCTTCTTATGCCTTGCCGGCTTTTTTTGATTTACGATATTTTAAAGCCGCTTCAATCAAACCGGTAAAAAGCGGATGCGGCGCCATTGGTCTCGATTTAAGTTCAGGATGGAATTGACAACCTACGAAATATGGATGATTGGGGATTTCGATCATCTCGACCAGAAAACCGTCGGGTGATAATCCCGAAAACACCATCCCCTTCTGACTCAATTGCTCCCGATAGTCGTTGTTTACTTCGTAGCGGTGACGGTGGCGTTCGCTAATCTTCGTCTTACGATATATTTTATAAGCGATTGTACCATTGCTAATAACACAGGGATAGGCTCCCAGCCGCATCGACCCGCCCATCCTGACTATTTTACGCTGGCTATCCATCAGATTGATTACTGGATATTGCGTTTCGGCGTTGAATTCATGGCTATGCGCGTTTTCAAGGCCACAGACATTGCGGGCATATTCAATAACGGCGCATTGAAGGCCGAGGCAAATTCCCAAAAATGGGATATTGTTTTCGCGAACATATTGAACCGCCTTGATTTTCCCCTCCACGCCTCTTTCGCCAAACCCGCCCGGAATTAAAATGCCGTCGATATCGCTAAGATGTTTTTCCGGGCCATCGTTGGAAATATCCTCGGATGATACCCAGACCAATTCCACTCTGGCATCGTTGGGTACGCCAGCATGAATAAACGCCTCCGTGATAGATTTGTAAGCATCTTTTAGATTTACATATTTACCGCAGATCGCGATTCGCACGGTATTGGCGGGTTCTTTGACTTTCTGAACCATCTCTTTCCATTTACCCAAATCGAGATCCTTGCACAAAAGCTTCAAGTAATGGACTATAAGATTATCCACCAGTTCATGATGGAATAATATTGGCACCTCGTAAATCGTCGAGGCGTCAATATTTTCGATAACCGCCTCCGGCGGGATGTTACAGAACAACCCTATTTTCTTTTTGATATCGCGGGATAATTCTCTGCCGGTGCGGCATAACAGAATATCGGGCTGGATTCCGATTTCGCGAAGCATCTTGACCGAGTGTTGAGTCGGCTTGGTTTTTAATTCATCGGCGGTGCTTAAATATGGCACCAGAGTCAGATGTACATATAGCGTATTCTCTTTGCCGTTTTCCAACCCCATCTGGCGGATAGCTTCCAAAAACGGCAACGATTCGATATCGCCCACAGTGCCGCCGATTTCGGTGATAATGATATCGACGTTCTCATCCTGGCTGGCGATAAGCCGGCAGCGCGATTTGATTTCGTCGGTGATATGCGGAATTACCTGCACGCATGCGCCCAGATAATCACCGCGCCGTTCGCGCTGAATGACGGCGTCATAAACCTGTCCCGATGTTATATTGGAGTGCCGACTCAAACTGACATCGATAAACCTCTCATAATGCCCCAGGTCAAGATCGGTTTCCGCGCCGTCGTCGAGAACATACACTTCGCCATGCTGGAACGGATTCATGGTACCGGCATCGACATTTATATACGGGTCAAACTTCTGCATCCGCACTTCCAACCCACGCGATTTTAGAAGCAACCCAATACTGGCGGCGGCTATTCCTTTACCCAGCGATGATGCCACTCCGCCCGTGATAAATATGTATTTGGCCTGTTTGTGCGCCATGGTTTAACTCATTTCTATAATACTAACCGCTTTTCGGCGGCAGGTAAATCTTCAGGTGTATCTATCCCTAAAAACTCTTGCTCTGAAATTACGCATTTTATCGAATAGCCATTCTCCAACGCCCGTAATTGCTCGAGATTTTCGGCGATCTCTAAAGGCGATCGCGGTAATCCAGCAAATCTGCGAATGAAATCGGCGGTGAATCCATAAATCCCAATATGACGATATATCGGCTGTAAAACCTCGGGCCGAGGATTGGCTTTATCATAGGCTGACCAATACGGAATCCGGCTGCGTGAAAAATACAGGGCGTGCCCGTCCTTTGATAACACTACTTTCACGATATTCGGATTATCCGCTTGCTGATAATTTTCCATAACACTACAAGAGGTAGACATGGCTTCGGCGGGATTATCCAAAAGAACCTTCACAACTGAATCAATTGTCTCCGGCTTGATAAGGGGTTCGTCTCCCTGAAGGTTTATAACAAAGTCAGCCTTAATTCCTTTGATTGCCGCTGCGATCCTATCGCTGCCGCATATATAACTGCCATCGGTATAAATAACCTTCCCGCCATGACCGCTTACCGCCTCGCCAATCCGCTTATCATCGGTGGCGACATAGACCTCGCTAACAGTTGTGGCCTTGGCCGCTTGCTGATATACTCGCACAATAATCGGAAGACCCCCCAAAATGGCCAGAGGTTTTCCGGGGAACCTCTTGGAGGCATATCTTGATGGAATTACTGTGATTACTTTCGGCACATGAAATATTAATACGAGTTGGAGGTGCTGTCAATAAAAATTGGATAGGGTAAAATTCCGGCTTTTCGGGCTGATCGGTTTTAGATTATATTTACTGTATGAAAATCGATGCGGTTCAAATCCTGATAGGGTTAGCCTTTTCGGCCATTATCGGGTTCATGGCATTCAGGATGAAAGCTCTCTCGCTTTCTGGATTAGTGGGAACGATATTCATGGGGACTATCATCTTTGGAATTGGCGGAACGATATTCGCGATTCCATTGCTGTTTTTCTTTATATCGGGAAGCCTGTTATCTCATCTTAAAAACGAATCCAAAAAACTATCTTTGAAAAACCTGGCCAAACCGGGACCGCGCAACATCAGCCAGGTAATCGCCAATGGCGGACCGGCGGCGATATTCGCTATCGCCTATGCTGTCAAAGGCAATCCAATCTGGTTTATCGGATATCTTGCCTGTCTCTGCGAATCGGCCGCCGATACCTGGGCTACCGAAATCGGGACGCTTTCGAAATCAGCGCCTATCTCAATCATCACTCTAAAGCCGATGCCTTCCGGTCAATCGGGAGCGATATCGTTTTGGGGAACTGCTGCATCGTTTGTGGCCGCGCTCTTAACGATGGCTTCCGCCAGATTTCCCGCCGATTTTATCGGGCTTCTCCCCTACTGGCCAATTCAGATATGGTTGGCCGCCGCTTATGCCGGTTTTGTTGGAGCGCTTCTTGATTCGATTCTTGGGGCGACCTTGCAGGGGCTTTTTCGATGTGGAACCTGCGGTAAAATTACCGAGGAAAAATCCCATTGCGGCCGTAAAGCTATCAGGATAAAAGGAATCGGTATTATTAATAATGATATCGTTAATTTCATCTGTTCGTTTTTAGCCGGGATACTGGCGTTGTGGATGGTCGCGATGTAAAAAAACCGGGCAAATAAATCACCCGGTTTTAAAAGTCTCTTTTCGGAATTATTACTTTATTAAATCGGCGCCTTGCTGGATAGCTGCGCTGTTCATATCGATAATCTTCTGATTAGCCCGCGGATAAACCTTGGGTAAAGATTTCTTTAGGGCTTCGATACTGATAGCTCCGCTTTTCTTCGCGAAAGCCCCAATCATCACCATGTTGGCGCATTTAATATTGCCGAGCGACTGGGCAATCTCATTGGCGGGCACTTCGATTGCTTTAATATCGGTGCGCTTCGAACGCGACGCCACCAAAGATGTGTTTAAAAACAATACGCCGCCTGGACGAACGGACGACTCATATCGAGTTAGCGATGGCTCGTTTAGATCCATCAACGAATCGGGCAAAGCCACCACCGGCGAGGCTACCTCTTCGGATGAGATCACCACCGAACAGTTGGCAGTTCCACCGCGCATCTCAGCGCCATAAGCGGGGAAAAACGTAACAAATTTGCCATCCACCATACCGGAATAAGCCAATAGCACTCCGCCAGAGATAACTCCCTGACCTCCGAAACCTGACATAATCACACCCTGATACATCAAACCCCTCCTTATACCTTAACCAGTTCCGGTTTGGTCGCAGCGGTCTTTTCGGGCGACTTATAAACGCCAAGCGGGAAAAATGGAATCATCGAATTTTTCACGAATTCGATAGCTTGAAGCGGCGTAACTCCCCAGTCGGTCGGGCATTGAGAAATTATTTCGACCATTGTGAAACCACGTTTTTCTATCTGAAGCGTAAATGCTTTCTTGATAGCTTTCTTGGCCTTTATCACGTTGGCGGGAGTATTGACGGCGCAACGTTCCAGATAAACGACGCCATCGAGCGTGGCCAGAAGTTCGCACATCTTGAACGGATACCCGTTGGCATCAACCGTTCTACCTGCCGGCGATGTCGTTGATTTCATGCCGAGCAGCGTAGTCGGAGCCATCTGCCCGCCGGTCATTCCATAGATACCGTTGTTAATAAAAATAATCGTGATATTTTCCGAACGATTGGCCGCGTGGATAGTTTCGGCCATCCCTATCGATGCTAAATCGCCATCCCCTTGATAAGAGAACACGAGGCATTCCGGTTTCACTCTTTTCATCCCAGTGGCAATTGCCGGTCCGCGGCCATGCGGTCCCTGAATACCATCGCAGTTGAAATATTCATCAGCAAACACCGAACATCCAACCGGCGCGACCGCCAGAGCCTTCTCGATCATACCGAGTTCCTCGATACATTCGCCGACCAAACGGTGGACAACGCCATGTCCACAGCCGGGGCAATAACGCATCGGGACCTCGGTTAGTCCTTTTGTCTTTTCGAAAATTTTATTCATTTTATCTCCAATGAAACAAGAACTTACTTAGTTTGAGAATTATTCTCAGCTTTTCCCCGTTACCTTTTTTATAACCTCGAAAATTTCTTCCGGCGTGGGAATACCGCCTGCCGGTCGCTTGTGAATATCGATTTTGGCTTTACTGAGAACCGATAATTGAACATCCTCGACATATTGCCCAAGGCTCATTTCAACCACTAAGAAATGTTTGGTTTTATCGGCCAACTTCGAAAATACCGCTTTCGGGAATGGCCATACCGTAATCGGACGAACCAAACCGACTTTCATTCCGGCATTACGAGCCAGCGCCATCGCTGATTTACAGATTCTGGCAGCTGAACCATAACCGGTTAAAATCAAGTCAGCATCATCACAATTGATAGTTTCGTAAAGCGTTTCGTTAGCGGCAATTTCATTGTAGGTTTTTTCCAATTCAAAATTGTGGGCTTCCATTTTACCAGGAGCCAAATCATATGATTTTACTCTTCGACGGGCCCGGCCAGTATTGACTCCCAAAGCCCAATCCGGCTCAACCAAAGTTTTCGGATCGATTGGTTCGAAATCGAACTCCACCGGCTCCATCATCTGACCCAGCAATCCATCGGCCAATATCATCGAGGGAATGCGATATTTGTAACCAACCTCATAACATTTACGGGGGAAATTGGCGATTTCGGAGACTGTGGATGGAGCCATCACATAAACGCGATAATCACCGTGTCCGCCGCCGCGCACCGATTGGTGATAGTCGCTCTGGGCTGGTGCGATATTTCCTAATCCGGGGCCGCCACGAACTACGTTTGCGTAAAATATCGGCAACCTTGCGCCAGCGCAGTAGGAAATCCCTTCCTGCTTTAGCGAAATGCCCGGGCTTGATGATGATGTCATTACCCGAGTACCGCAGGCACAGGCACCATAAAGCATATTGATCGCGGCCACTTCGCTTTCGGCCTGAATAAATCGACCTTCAACCTGCGGTAAACGCCACGACATATATTCCGGCACTTCGTTCTGGGGAGTGATAGGATAACCAGCGAAAAACCGACATCCAGCCCTAACCGCGCCTTCCGCTAAAGCTTCATTACCCTTCATCAACTTTTTTTCTGCCATATCTTACCTCATTTCCAAACTTCGATGGCTACGTCCGGACAGACATAAGCGCATTGTTTGCATCCGGTACAAGCTTCAGGTTTAGCCATCATAGCCGGATAATATCCTGAAGGGGCGAACGTTTTTGATAACGCGATGACATCTTCGGGGCAGGCCACGATACACAATTCGCAGCCTTTACACCGCTTAATGTCAACTTCTATTTTTGGCATAACGAATCCTCCAATTTCAAGGATTTAATCCTTTACTTGGCGTAAATATATCCCTTGCATTTGTTTTAAGCAACTGTTTTGGTTAAATTCCATTCGGGAAAGGATAAAAAAACCCACTCGATTTAGCTGATTCGAGCAGGTTATTTTAACCAAATATTAAACAAGTGGATTACCCGTAATACTCTTTGTAATTGCATTTGCAGATCGGCACCATGTTTTTCTTGTACTTATAAGCGCCATCGCCTGATTTCACCGCAGTTAAAAATAATGTCGGCGTAACGGGCGAACTGCATTTCGGACAATTGACCACGTGTTTAACTTTTTTCGCTTTATCGGCAAACGATTGTCTTTTTGCCATAACTCCTCCGTTCTAACTTGTTTAATATAATAAATCGGCAAGTATTAGCCAATATATTTTTGTATGCCCAGCTTTAACCTTAAAATTTCTCTAATAATCCGTTCAGACTCCCCAACCAAATCGCCTTGACTATCGATTATCGCCAGAGCCGAATCGTATCGGCCGGAAACAACCAACTCGTAGAATTTCCGTAATTGCTCAATTCGCGTTGGATTTTCGACCGAGCTGTTTAAGCCGCTGGACATAAGGCTCTACCTTGTAACCGCGTTGTTTCATGAAATATAGGATACTGGCCGCCATATGGTCGGCATATTCATCCCCGGTTTTTTCGACCGTATCCAGAAGATACCCCACTACCGTAAATAGGTGATCTTCCGGTCGATGAAAATAATCGAGCATCTCCCGCTGATAATTAAGGCTATCGCGGAATTTTTCTTTAGTATCTCTTTCTTTTATCTCAATCGGATTATCCGATTTTAATGCTTTTTCGGGTGGTCGAACCAGCTTTAAACCCATCGGCGTATACTCATACCCAAGCGCCAGGCTTCGTTCCTGAAGATACGCGTTGGCCATTGATGCCACTTTTTCGGCGCGGCTTTTTTCCACCCAGGCGATTTTACCTGATTCCGAGGTGTTCCCGGTTCGACAATAACTGCTGATTTTCTCTACGCATCGCGATATTTCCTGCACCATCTGACGGTCGAAAACTTCTCTGGGGATCCTTGGCCCCACCTGCGAAAACCACCCTTCGAGGGCTTTGAATCTGTCATCTAAACGCCAGTAATCCTTATTGTTTCCGAAAGTCATCTCTCGCAGACGGGAAAGCTGTTCGGCTGCTTCAAACCTTTTCAGGCGTTTTTTACCATAGGCATTTAGAAAACTGCCGAGTATCGCGTCCAATTCGATAAACAGCGCCCGTGGGCTTGTTGCCATCACCCTTTCTCCAGAAACTTGTTTAAAAGGTTGAGTAGAGAATCTATCTGTTCTTCAAAAACGGCTATTTCCGATATTGGAACCCTTTCACTATCGTTATTGACCTTTTCGATAAGATTGGCAGCCATCAACCGAATAATCGATTTGAGCGTCTCTACCGGATCATTGCCTGAATCTCCCATAATTCTGCTGATATCGCGATAGCCGTCGCATAACGCCATCGTATTCCAATCGGTGGCGGTCAATTTTAGGTCGATCGGAATATCGCCAACCAGAGATTTAAGTTGAAGTCGGGATGAGAATTCGGGTAATTTGGTTTTTAACCGATTCATCTCATCGGTGCGACGAACCCCCTCCAGAATCAGGTTTTCGGTCGATAACGAAAGAGTGACATCCTCTTCGGTCGGAAATTTGCCATCGTAAAATTTGAACAAGCCGCGATCCCAACTCATTAACCGATAAATCGTATCGCTGATTTGCTCTTTCAATATGTTTTCAATCTGGTCTTTTTTTACCCGATTTGTTTCGACTAAAATCGTCCCCAGACGTTTGGTTCCGCCAGATTCTTTTTGAATCTTTAGAGTTAATTCGAGGGTTTTCGGTTCGATTATACCTCTGGCAACCAGCCTTTCCCCCAATCGATTACGCCGATTGGGGCTATAGGCATAGATTATCTGCCCATTCCGGAAATAAACCATCACCGATTGCTCGTCGCGATTTATCCCCAGAGTCCCGGTGCGCTTACCGGTGGAAATCAGCTGAAATATCTCCGGGACGTTGAATTTTTCTATTTTACCCTGAAGGTCCATTCGGGGTAAATTTATGTTAAGATTACCCTTAAGGCAAGTGATTATCTGATACAATAATTGTAGGAATACCCCAACGCCCGGTAAGCCTGGTCAAAATTTCCTACATTAACCACATAGAAAAACAGTTGACCATACAGGTTAACCGATGGCATCGTAAAAGTCGCCCGCCAAATCCCCAGAGAATCCTTTTGAGGTTCGGCTAAACGATATCCATAATTATTATTGGGAATATAAATAAATACCCTATCGAGACTATCTACGGTTTGATAGCGAATAGACACCTCTTCCGAGGGCGCGAAATGTAGCAACTCACCCGGTTCATGTGTTCCATATGCAAATGATGTGTCCCTGTGAGTAAGCGATGAATACCTTAATCCGCTAAGGAATTGATAATTCTGACCGCCGGAAATCCTGGCATCGCTTATGGATGTCAATAACCAGCCCCGGCGAATCGAATTTACCCGCCCCCACTGCTGGCAGTTTCCCCCCCCCCCAGGGGGGATGTTTCCGAAAGGGTCATCGTGATACTGAATTTGACCGAATCTCGTTCAATACTATCAGCCTCGGGATTGTACATAATAATTCTAAATTTACCCGTATCGGTCAAAGTGTAAGTTACACGCCCTTCCATCACTAATCCCACCGGGCTTTGTACTGGATTATCCAAAACCGTCACGATGAGGTTTTCATTGGTGTATTGAACATCATGCCAGATACAAGGATGGTCAGGATCTGGATTTGCCAGGTAAGCCCCGGTATCGGGTATCGCGATATTTAGAAAATCGAAGACCATGATTCGGTAATTATCCTGGAACAGCACATTGTAAATAGCCTCCTCATTTGTGGCTTCAATTGGAGATACAGGATTCTTGCCCGAACAAGCCATTATCAAAGCGCCGAAAATCAAAAGAGAACCAAAAACATGCTTCATTTGCTTTTAATCAACTTTCTAAGCCGGGATATTTCATCCCTGAGTCTGGCGGCTTTTTCGAATTCCAAATCTTTGGCTGCTTTCTGCATCAACCGCGAAAGCTGAGTGATTTGGTCTTCGTATTCGAGTTTGCCCACGGCATCTATCTCCTCCTCCGGAGTTGGGCTATTGGAAACTGAACGGGTTTCGGCAAACACGGTTGTTTTTAATATATCCTCACGGGATTTCAAAATGGTTTGCGGCACGATTCCATGAGCATCGTTATAAGCGACCTGAATGCGTCGGCGACGTTCCGTTTCATCGATAGCTTTCCGCATCGAGTCGGTTATATGGTCGGCGTAAAGAATGACCAGACCCGCCTTATTACGCGCCGCCCTTCCCGAAATCTGAATTAAAGATCTCTCCGACCGCAAAAACCCTTCTTTGTCGGCATCTAAAATCGCCACTAAGGATACCTCGGGAAGATCAAGTCCTTCTCTAAGGAGATTAACGCCTATTAATACGTCAAATTCGGCAAGTCGCAGATCTCGAAGAATTTCTACTCGGTCGATTGCGTCAATTTCCGAATGCAAATAGCGCACTTTGATACCAAGATTAGCCATATAATCGGCTAAATCTTCAGCCATTCGTTTGGTAAGAGTTGTAACCAATACCCTGAACTGCTTAGCCGTCGCTTTTCTTATCTCATTGATTAAATCATCCACCTGATTTTCCAGCGGGCGGACTTCGATTTGCGGGTCTATAAGGCCGGTCGGACGGATTATCTGTTCGACTACTTCACCGCCCGATTTTTCTATCTCGTAATCGGCCGGCGTGGCCGAAACATAGATTGCCTTTTGAACTTTCTCCTGGAATTCCTCAAAATAATAGGGGCGATTATCCAGCGCTGAAGGCAATCGGAAACCGTAATCTATCAAGACTTCCTTGCGCGAGCGGTCGCCGCGATACATTCCACGAATCTGGGGTATTGTCTGATGTGATTCATCTATAACCACCAGAAAATCCTTCGGGAAAAAGTCAAACAGAGTAAACGGCCTATCTCCCTCCTTACGGAATGACAGATGCCGCGAATAGTTCTCGATTCCCGAGCAATAGCCGATTTCCTTCATCATCTCAATATCATATTTGGTGCGGCTGGCTAATCGTTGCGCCTCCAGTAGTTTGCCATTATTGCGGAAATACTTTAACCGTTCCTCCAATTCTTTTTCAATCGAAACGACAGCCCGATCGATATTCTCTTTGCCGGTTACGAAATGGCGGGCAGGATAAACTGTCTGACGATTCTTGGTTTCAAGCACATGCCCGCTTACCAAATCGACTAATGAGATTTTTTCGATTTCATCCCCGAAATAATCCACCCTGATAC
Organism: uncultured Ignavibacteria bacterium; assembly: GCA_964614835.1. Taxonomy (GTDB): domain Bacteria; phylum Zixibacteria; class MSB-5A5; order UBA10806; family 4484-95; genus JAAYTW01. The sequence continues at coordinate 11,741 of CAZTNJ010000060.1, forward strand.
CGAAATCCTCATAGGCGGGATGGATTTCCACGATATCGCCGCGCACCCTGAATGTGCCGCGACCAAATTCGATATCGTTGCGATTGTAATGGATTCGCACCAAATCTCTTAGAAGATGATCGCGGCGCACGGTTTTGCCGGTTTCCAACATTATCATCATGTCTTTGTATTCGTCCGGTGAACCAAGACCGTAAATGCACGAAACCGACGCCACTATGAGGACATCTTCCCTTTCCAATAACGATGAAGTTGCCCGAAGCCTTAAGCGATCGATATCGTCGTTTATGGAAGTGTCTTTTTCAATATAAGTATCGGTCTGAGGTATATAAGCTTCGGGCTGATAATAATCGTAATAGCTTATGAAAAACTCAACCGCGTTTTTCGGAAAGAAGGCTTTAAGTTCGCCATAAAGCTGAGCGGCTAACGTCTTATTATGTGAAATCACCAGCGTGGGAATATTAAGGTTTGCCACCACATTGGCTATCGTAAAAGTCTTCCCAGAACCGGTAACCCCCAATAGCGTTTGATGAGCTTTCCCCTTCTTAAGGTTTTCCGTCAGTTGCTCAATAGCCTGGGGCTGGTCTCCCGCCGGTTTGTAGGTCGATTCTAATTGGAACTTCATATTACCCCTGATACAAGATAAATACGGAAAATTGGCATTTCCGTTTCATTTCCCATTTACTGGCAATCTATTCTCGGCCTTCTATAAGAGCCAGTATTTCGCCGACCGTATAATGTGAGCCCGTTACCAATACGACATCCGTCGGCTGGGCATGTTCCAGCGCGGCTTTGTAGGCGTCCCGCACATGCGGTATCACCTGGAAATTGGTCGTGATTTTGGCCGCCTCACGAGCCAGCATTTCCGGATCGGCGGCACGGTCAGACATAGGTTTAGTGAGGATTATCGTACTGGTAAATCGTTCGAGCGTTTGCAACATCTTGGATGAATCTTTATCGGACAATATACCGAAAACTGTGACAATATTCCGTTGAGGATAAAATTCTTTAAAATACTCCCACAGCGTGGTCATAGCCGCCGGATTGTGCCCAACATCAAGGATAATTTCCGGCTCCCGGCTAATTCTCTGCAGTCTTCCCGGCCATTTCACAGTCCGGAATCCATTGGAAACTCCGATAGGCGTTATTTTTAGCCCTGCCGATTCGGCAACTTCGGCGGCAATTAAGGCGCAGACCGCGTTATCCAGTTGATGTCTTCCCGGTAAGGCCAGGCGAAGATTATAATATTTTTGCGAGCGCGTTAAAACATCAAGTTCCGTTTTACTCTCGTTGATTTCCTTTATCACATACTGCGTTTCATCGAATATGGAAATCAGTTTGGTCTTGCGGGCAACACAAGTCTGGCGAAGCACTCTGCCGGCATCTATATTCTTAACCGCAGTCACAACCGGAACGCCGTTTTTGATTATCCCGGCCTTTTCCATGGCAATCTGGCTTATTTGAGTTCCAAGTTGTTTGGTGTGTTCAAAGTCGATATTAGTGATTACGGAAACGACCGGCGTGACGACATTGGTGGCATCAAGTCTTCCGCCAAGGCCGGTTTCAATAACGGCGATATCGACTTTTTCCTGGCGAAAATAATCGAATGCTAAGGCTGTAACTACTTCAAAAAAGGTCGGGTTGATAGGTTCAAATCGCTCTTTGTTTACCGTAAAAAAATCGGTGATGTGTTTTTTGCTGATGAGCTTATCGTTAATCCGGATCCGTTCACGAAAATCAACTAAGTGCGGTGATGTGTATAAACCGACTCGATATCCGCAATTTGCCAAAATACTCGTAATTATCGCCGATGTGCTCCCTTTGCCATTGGTTCCGGCAATATGAATCGTTGGATAAGCCTTGTGGGGGTCGCCCAAAAGCGTCAATATTCTGTTTATATTTGTTAAGCCGAGCTTTACCCCGAACAATTCCAGATCGAGCAGGTAGTGAAGGATTTCGTTGTATTCCATAGTATTCCTATTTTGGCCCGGCCAAATAATCTAATAAGGTAACAACGGTCTTGCGCATTTTGCTGCGATGAACTATCGAATCAAGGAACCCATGCTCCAGAAAGAACTCGGATGATTGAAATCCCGGTGGAAGCTCCCCGCCGATGGTCTGGGCGATAACTCGCGGCCCGGCAAAACCAAGTAACGCCTGCGGTTCGGCAATAATAACGTCGCCCAGCGAGGCATATGATGCCATCACACCCGCGGTCGTGGGATTGGTGAGTATAGAAATAAAAGGAATTTTCATTTTATCCAGGCGGGCAAGTAGCGCCGATGTTTTGGCTAACTGCATCAACGAAAATACGCCCTCCATCATGCGGGCGCCGCCGGAGCAAGAAATTATAATTAGCGGGATTTTCCTCTGAAGCGACCGTTCAATGGCCCGGGCTACTTTTTCGCCGACCACCGACCCCATTGAACCGCCTATAAAGGCAAACTCCATTACCGCGAACGATACATCACGCCCGTCGATTTTACCGATACCACAAATAACGGCGTCGTTAACGCCGGTTTTCTTTCGGGCCTCGGCGATTCTATCCATATATCTTTTGGTATCTTTAAAAACAAGCGGGTCAGCCGAAGTCAAATTGGCGTCATATTCTTCCAGCAGACCATCATCCAATATGAGATTGATATAATCGGCGCTGGAGATACGGAAATGATAATCGCACTTTGGGCAAGTCCAGAAATTTTTCTTTAAGGAGATCACGGTTATAATTTCGCCGCATCCTTTACACTTTGTCCAGACACCATCTGGGATATCTTTCTTCTCGCCCGCGGCGAGGTCGCGTGATTTTTTACGGAACCATTCCATCAGTTTATCTCCTTAACCATTATCAAAGCATCCTCCGCCGGATGCCTGTAATATAACCGACGCCGCCCCGAAACCACAAACCCAAATTTCAAATATAATTTTCGCGCGTTTTCGTTCGATTCCCTGACTTCAAGATAAATATGGGCTATTTTGAGCCGTTTTGCCTCTTCAATGATATACTGCAATATCTTAGCTCCAATTCCCCTGTGCTGAAAACCCGGCTCAACCGCTATATTCCCAATCTGCATCTCATCCACAACAAAATAAACGCTGGCATAACCAACAACCGAATTATCGATTTTGGCCACAATTGGCATTGAATAATCGCTCGATAGGTCATACTTGAATGCCCGCTTCGGCCAAGGATCGGCGAAAGTGGCCTTTTCTATTTCAACCACCTCATCCAGATCATCCTCGGCCATTTTTTGAATGGCAACATCCATAAATATTAAGCCGTCTTAATTCCTTAAATAGATGGGGACCAATTCGTCTCGCTCCAAATGCATCCGTCGTCTGAAGTCAATCTCACCGCAAATCGCCGCGGGAATCGCTAGATTGAAATCATCGTTATGGCGGTAATCAGAAACGCCAAGATGCTGTCTTAGGACATTATCCAAGGAATTCGGCCCGAAAAAAGTCGAGTCGTTACGGGCAAGTTCCTCAAGTTGTTCGATTGGGCCGACCGTATCGGGAGTTAACCGCGATGGTATTTCGCCCGAACAATCGAACGCGGCCCAATAAACTTCGTTGCGCTTGGCATCGAATAAAACAATCACGGGATTGGCCGAGCCCTTAATCGCGTAGGCGCCCGATTCCAGCGTAGAAATTCCCGTTAATGGAATATTCAACGCGTACGAATATGCTTTGGCCGCTGCCATGCCAATCCGCAAACCGGTGAACGAACCCGGTCCAAGAGTGACCGCGATTGCCGCAAGCTGTTCAAAATTAACGGCGGAATCCTTCAAGAAACCCGAAACTGCGGTCTGCAAAATCTCGCCATGTTTGAGACCGGGTTTAAGCAAAATCGAGTTTCGACAGGCGCCTTTTTCGGCTATGGCCAAACCCAGATTTGGTCCTGAGGTATCAATTGCTAAAATCATCTATCTGTTCAATTCTAATTTGCCGCTCGCTCTGGTTTTTAATAGTAAAGTAAATATCGAATCGCTTACGAGGCAACTCTTTTCTGGCTTTCTCCGCCCATTCGACTATAACAACCCGGCCCGAATCGATTAAATCTGTCCAGCCGATTTCATCCAGGTTGGCTTCGATTCTATACAAGTCAACATGAACGACCTCAATAGCGCCAGGATATATATTAACTATATTAAAAGTAGGGCTGTGGGCATCGATTGAACAACCCAATCCCTGACATAGTCCCCGGGTAAACGCCGTTTTGCCGGCGCCCAACTCGCCATATAGCGCGATAAAATCATTGGGTAGTAATCCGGACGCGAATTCGCGGCCGAAATCCAAAGTATCTTGTTCGGAAAAGGAAATCTTTATCAATTTTCTATAATCCAACTGGCCGCAGATTACTTGTTCTGTAGC
>CAZTNJ010000061.1:0-16105 GCA_964614835.1 uncultured Ignavibacteria bacterium
CCAGAACCGGCCGTTATGTGCCAAAGCTATCTGGATAATACATATGGCTCCGGCACAACGACGTTTATTAATCCACGCGGCGGCGCCATGTTAAGAATGCAGGATGGTTCAAGGGGCGATTATTGTATCACGATTTTCTGCGATTGTTCGTTTCATGGTTTGGTGATATTTCATTTTAATGAACGCGGTGCTGGGCGTATGCCGAAAAAGATGTCAAGTTATGGCCTGCCGCATTATCAGATGGTGGAATCGGATACGTTAAGGATTCCCCTTAAGAATTTGAGTGAAACTGCCGCTGATTTCGAATACTATTTTCCTCGTTTTGATTCAATCGGCCAGTTCAATCAGCCTGTTGATGTGGCGATAGGAGCGTCTGGCGATTACTACAACCCCGACAGCGATATCGTCTATATTGTCGATCAAGCCAATTGTCGCATAGTCAGGCTTAAATATGATAAAAACCTTGATTCCCTGGTTTGGGTTGGCACATTCGGCGAAGATATTCTACGATTTCCTACCGCCATAGCGTATGCCGATTATGGTAGCCTCAACCGAATCGATCACGATGTTTATGTTACTGATGCCGCTAATGCTAAGCTCTATCGGTTTTCCGCATCAGGAATATTCGAATCTGACTATGGTGGATTTGGCTATGGGTTGAGTTTCCTTGGTTATCCGACTGGCGTCGCTATTTACCCGGGAAGTAATGGGGAATCCAATATTTATGTGAGTGATTCGTATAACCACAATATCTCAAAATACCTATCGAACTCTTCGGGGGAAATTGAAGTCGAAAAACAATTCATTTTCCCGCATATTCCGATTGCCTTTATCGCCGCTGTCGATATTGATAGCTGGGGGAACGTTTATGTAGTAGACAGCTACAATGATAAAATAACGGTACTTGATGGTGATATAAAAAGAATACTTGATGAATTCGGTACGCGGGAAAGCAGCCTCGACCATCTTGAATCGCCAATAGACATCCGTATAAACAAACAAAGAAGTAGCAACGAAATAATAATTTGCGAATGGTGGGATCAACTTTCCGGAATCCAATGTTTTAAGATAAATTCAAACCCTAATTTAGCCACCCCAACTAAATTGCACTAAGGATATTGAGTGCAATTTTATTAAAACATCGTTTATTGTAATGATCTTTATTTATTGGCGAAATAGCGAGTCTTTTACCGCAATATCCTCGGGCACCAGAGCAATGCCGGCTGAATCGATTTGAAATAGGCCACTAAATACGTTATGTCCGAACCGCGAAATTCGCAGTTGCCGTTGACATCCCCCGATGCGTACAAATATGCTTGCGTTGAATCGTTGTAACACGAATCGGGCGGCCTCTCCCCCGCACCTTTAAAAAATCTCACGCCATAGGTGACATCGCCGCCCAGCACCAACCCATCGCCGTTGATATCGCCGGGCGTAAACGGACAGGGCGAGGCAGTGATTCTAACAACTGCTTCCTCCCTATTCGAATAATCCGACCACTGCCCTTCCGAATCGCGGGCTCTGACCAAGAAATAGTAATCGCCATCGACATAGTCATCGATATGAAATTGGTTGACCGTAAGCGAATCCGATAAGACCATGGTATATTCGAATTTCACTGCCGGCCAGAAATCCTCGATATAAATCCCTTCGCGCACAACCGCGCCATCGGTGATATATTCTATGCGAAATAATACCATCTGCCCGGCGAATGAATCGAGCGGGAATTCCGCGGAAATCCAATCGCCCGAAACGCCGGTGATACCATTGCCGAGATTGGCGCCGTTGGGATCCTCATTGGTGGTGATATTGCCGGGAATATTCGTAAATGATATTCCATTATCGGTGGAAACTTTAAAGTAGGCGTAATCGTAATCCGATTCGATATTGTACCAGGCCCAAAATCTTACCGTTTCCGATTCGGGTACCTCGTAAAGTTCATTTGTCGTCACAGAAGCCGTATAGCTGTCCCCCATCCCGGAGTATAACGATTGCGCGCCGGACAAGCGCCTATCGAGATTCAGCGAGAATCCATTCATTGTCCAATCCGGGCCGTGATCTTCGAATTCTTCCGTGTATATCTGCAGGCCAGTTTTTTGAACCAGCTCGAAACAAACGGCCGGATTGGCGGTGTCTTGATGAGTCCAGTTAACCGTGAAGCTATCGGTTGTTATTGTGTCGGCAAATTCAGTCAATAATGGCGTTGCCGGCGGAAGGATTCCCTCGACATGGCCGGCCAGATTGCAGAGAAACATGCCTACGGGCATCATCATTGAATTATAGTAGGGAATGCGCGAGGCGGCTGGCCAGAATCCATCGAAATCCGTGCCAAGCTCGATCGTGCCACAGTAGATTCGCGGTTTGGCGGAGATATCTCCCCATTGCCAGTCGTTTGATTCGCCATTTACAAAATAGAGCAGTTCCCAGGCGCGGCCGTGCGTAAACGGGCCGAACGCCTGAAGCGAATCGCCGATTGCGCGCTGCACGGCTATTTGCGGATAATCGACAATTCCATAGCCGAACGGATAGAGGTAGTAGTTCCCGCAGGTGTGAAGGTTCATTATGTAATTGAAATTATGCGATATTATAAACTGCCGCAGAAAGCTCGTTTCCAATTCGGAAAAAGCCCCAGGTCCCCTATATGTTTCCGATGATGGTGTCGGCGAGGAGCCGACATTGTCATAACCCCACATATAGCCCCAATTACGGTTCAAGTCGACTGGACCCGGCGAGACGCGGCGATTCTTGCGCCACATACCGCCGCCGGATGGATAATTCAAACGATTGTATTCGTAGCCATCGGGATTAACAACCGGCACAAACCAGATTTCGCGGTTATTCACGATATCGGTCACGCTTTGATCGGCGCCGTAATTTTGGCAGAGATATCCGGCAAATGCCATCAGCCACTCCATCGCCATAGGCTCGCGGGCATGTATCAACGAGTTGAAAAATATCTCCGGCTCGTCTTCATCGACACCGTAATTATCGGATATCTTGAACGCCCAGAGCGCCCGGCCCTCGGTAGTGAATCCGATAGAATCCCTGCCGGAGCAAATTGAGGGATACAGGCTGTGAAGCGAGTCGATTGCCGCGACCACTTCCGTGAATGTAAGATATCCCCCCATCGTAGTGGCGACCTGGTTGCGGCCGGCATAGAAGGCCGGAAGGTTATCATGGATTATCTCGCAGGAGTAGCCACTGACCATAAGTTCTACAAGTTGTTCGTAAGTAACAATTACTTGGGCTTGCCTGTTATTTATCTTTATAATATCTAAGTCTTTATTAAGCAAGTCGTTATAGAGCTGTTTAGTGTCATAGCGAAGGTTTACCAACATCGGTGGATTATCGGCAATCGACAAGACGGAAAAGAAAAGGATAAGGGTTATCCCGATTAGAACCATGAAAATAGGGCGATTTGTCATTTGCTCCTCCGATTACTACCCATAATATCGGGCATTGCGAAGTATCCTATAAATTTAATGATACCTAAAAACCGCCTTTTGTCAAGTGGCAAAGTGTTAAACCTACTGCGTTTTACAAATGGAAATTAACCAGAATTCTTTCTTCATAGACTCTTAGGGGGAGTCATCTGGTTATGTAATCCATAACGCCACGCTTACCGCGCTCATTTTCAAGCTGAATCATCATTCGCAGACCGGAAGCGTATACATCATCGCCGGCCAGAAGTATCCGCTGTTGTTCCTGAAGGCCAAGATATCCCAGAAAATGATACGCCACCCATTGGGCAAATCCCTCCGACTCTTCAAGCGAGCGTTCGCTTTTAGCGTTTTCGGACATCCAGGCATGGGCGATTTCGTGGGCCAGAACTTGATAGAGGTCGTCTCGGCGAAGTCCGTAAAGCACATAGATATCGAACTTGTCCCCTTTGCGATAAAACAGGCCGTTCAAATCGCCCGATAAACCGTGAGATTTTTCCTTAATAAAATCCTCGCCTTGAAGCGTGTAGGTTATTTTGTGCGAGATATTCATACCCAGATAATCTGACAGATAATTCAATGTTTGGGTTTTTATCGCCGATATCTGATCCGCCCTGAATAAGCCGGATGCGTAACAACTTGAGCAGAGGCAACGCCCATCATCAAGGTTATTTCCCGAAAGCCCGACAGGCGCCCCACAACTCGAACATTTAGGATATTTGGCGATACATCTCTGGCAATATTTACGGTCGCTTTTTTCTTCGAAAATTCCATACTGCCCGACAATCGGTTGGCCACAAATAAAGCACAGGTCGGCTTTCTTCATACAATCGTTGCAGATTTTTTTGTCGCCGACATCTCGCAGGTTTTTATCCGGCCGCCCGCAGAAATCGCATTTGGGAACGGTTGCCATACAGCGTTCGCAAACGCTCAGGCCGATTTCGGGATAGTTTGTATATCTGCCTATAATGGGTTCGCCGCAGATCCCACAACGAGATGATTTAGCCAGGCAGTCGCCGCAGATTTTTTTATTGTCGACAAACGCCAGGCTGGCCGATGGTCTACCGCATCTTTCACAATGTTCATATCTTTTTTGACAATCGGTACAGTAGTATTCGCCGGTTTCATATTGAATATAGCTTCCAGTGATAGGTTTGCCGCAAAGATGGCAGATTGGGCTGGCCGATACTTGTATACTCAAATAAAACAGGAACAGAAAAGCGATTGCCCCCAAAAGTTTCACGCGGATACCCCTCGCGACGCCAATGAATCGATATAATCTATCGATAATTTCAGGTCCTCATCGGAGAGTACTTCAATAATTGTGTCCGATTTAAGTTCGCGGATAATTTCAATATATTCGGCGATATTCAAATTCCCCGCGCCCAGCGCCAGATGGCCCCGGGTTTTATCTATATCATGAAGGTGAATCAGTTTGACAAATTTCAATCTTTCGGAGATGAAAGCGGCCGCCTTTTCTCTGTCGTGACGCAGGTCGTTGGCGCCATGCGCGATATCCCAAACCAGGCCGCTTCCTTTCAGCTTGAGAAATTTATCGACGAATTCGACCAGGTCGGGCGGAAATCCATAGGTGTTTTCGAGCAGAATTTGAGTTTTATTGCCGGAGAATTTTACCAGACGGCTAATCGAATCGTAGAATTTCTCGATATAAATTCGCGGTATGTTTTTTTGAGTCAACGCCAGTTTACCGGTGCTGATTTTATAAACGGCAAATCTGCCGGGATGGATTATCAGGGTTTTAGCGCCCAGATCGATTGCCAGTTGAGCGTATTCTTTCAGGCGGTTAATACCGCCTTTTCTGACCGATTCATGTCTTGAGGCAAGCGGGATATCATGGGGCCCGTGAAAATGAAGCCGGAGCTTGTTTTTCTTGATAAAATTCCGCAGTTGTTTGCGTTCGGAACGCTTGACATTTTCGGGAAAGTTAACCGGATAATCGCCCACAATCTGTAATACCGAAAAGCCCGCTTTGGCGCATTTCTCGGCCGCCGCCAGAGGGCTGATTTCGGGAGAGGGCTCGCTGTAACCCAGATACGATTTTACTGATTGGTCTGTCAAGTTTTCCTTTCTTGTTTCTTGGCGGCAGGAAACAGAACGTTGTTCAATATCAAGCGATAGCCGGGCGAATTTTTATGTAATCGCAAATCCGTAGGCGGGTCGCCTACCATATGCTGGTAATCTTCAGGATCGTGGCCCCCGAGAAAAGTAAAAGTGCCCTTGCCCAGGTTTCCATGAATATATTTAGCTTCATTTTTTCCGTCTGTTTGGGCCAGTATTATCGTGTGTTTTTTTAGAGCTTCTTTCGAATAGCCGGTTGTTTGTCCCCAAAATCCGTTTACAACCGGGACATGGTTTTGCACCAGCATTGTCGGAACCGGATCAAATTTAGCGGAGAAATCAAATAGCGTGAAATAGTCTGCTTCCGGCGTTAAGTTGTGTCCGCCTCTTTTGGGGCTGGTATCGATACTGGAATGTTCGTAAACGGTCGGGCTTAGTTCTACGGTATAGTTTTCAAAAGCCAGGCCAACATCATAATCCAGCATCTTCTGGCAGCCGGGATCAGGAGGATCGCCGTCAAATTCGGACGGCACAATATCGGTACCATGAGCGGCCAGCGCAATATCGTAAGTATCGGTGGCCGAGCACATCGCGAACAAAAACCCGCCCTGCGCCACATATTGGCGAATCGTTTCCGCAACCGCGAGTTTAAGCTTGGAAACCTTCTTAAAACCGAGTTCGCGAGCCAATTGCTCCGACAGGGCTTTTATCTGCTTGTACCAGGGGCTGTTTCGATAGGCGCCATAAAATTTACCATACTGGCCGGTAAAATCCTCGTGGTGCAGATGCAACCAGTCATAGTCGGCCAGTCGTCCCTCCAAAACCTCTCTATCGTAAATTACATCGTAAGGGATATCGGCGTAGGTCAAAGCCAAACTGACCGCGTCATCCCATTGTTCGATTTTCTCGAATGGCGGCGCGTAGATCGCGACTTTCGGGGCTTTCTCTAATACGACCGTCTCCATATTATTTTGTTCTATGGTATTTTTTATCGACGCTTCCCCTGCGCCGTCGATTATTTCGAAACTAACTCCGCGCAGACGGCAGGCCTCCTCGATTTGCGGTAAATCATCTACCAGGAATGAACCGCCGCGATAATTTAAAAGCCATTCGACTTTCTGTTCGAATGTCAAGCACCAGTAAGCAATCCCATAGGCTTTTAAGTGGTCCGTTTGCGAAAAGTCCATCGGGATAAGGGCTTTTTGGGCGCACAGCGAAGGTGCCAATAGCAGGCCTGCTGTCAATGCTATTATTGAAAGAAAGACGGTTTTTTTCACGGTCAAGCTCCTGTAATTGATATCGTCATCCCCGCAAACCCCATTAGATTTAACATGGTTCTTGAGAGTCGGCAGGCGATATCATTATTTCCATATATATTTATATGTTTGGGTAATTGCAATAGTTTAGATAAATATTGATGGAATCCATACGAAAAAATTGGCACAAATCAAAGCGGAGGATGCGGCATAAGGAAAGGCGTTAGTAGTCGTATTGATTGAGTCCTGCCGGTTTTTCCCGCCGGAGTGATAGGCAACTACAAATTCAAAAAGGGCAGCAACGAAACCGTTACTGCCCCTCCCCTATTCTCCTCCCCTGCTACTTTCTATATTCCAATTCGCTCGGCCAATTTGGCGGCCATCGCCAGCCCCAGGCTGTGGCAGTTGCTTAAATCCTCAGAGGTCGGCACGAACTTGGCCTCGACGCCATCGCTGATTTTTTCTAAGCGCAACTCATCGAAAGCCTCGTTGATTTGCATCACGGCGTTGGGCGCCCATCCATACGAACCAAACGCCGCCGCTAATGGATGACGCGGTTTCAAGCCGCGTAAATATGTCAACAAATCGCCTACGCGCGGAAGTATCTGGCCGTTCAGTGTTGATGAACCAATCATCAGAGCCCCGCTATCGAGAATCTCGGTAGCGATATCGCTTCGGTGGGCATTGGCTATCGGCATCACTTTCGGTTCGGCGCCGCCAGTTTTGAGCCCTTCGGCGATAGCATCCGCCATAAACCCGGTGCTTCCCCACATGGTGTCATACACTACCAGCGCTTTACGAGTGAGTTTCGGTTCTGACCAATTCTTATAGTACTCAAAAATCCGATTCAAATCGTTTCGCCAGATTGGCCCGTGGTCGGGAGCAATCATCTTGATATCCCAATTCTGACGGTTCAGTTTTTCTAAAAACTTGCCAGCCAGATTAGCATATGGCATAAAAATATTTGCGAAATATTTAGCGGCCTCGTAATCGCGTACTCCGGGGTCGATTTGGTCAACATACCGTTCGCTGGAGGCCCAGTGCATGCCGAATATATCGTTGGAAAACAGGATCCCGTCCTCTTCCAGATAAGCCGCCATGCTATCGGGCCAATGAAGCATTTTCGTTTCCAAAAACGACAGATTTTTGTTTCCCAGAGACAGCTTTTTCCCTTCGCTAACCGGTTCGATAGTATCGATCCCATGAAAATGAGCCGCGATATTTTTAGCGCCCGCGCTTGAAGCATATACCTTTTCTGGTTTGATGATGTGAATTATTTCGGGTAGCGAACCCGTGTGATCCATTTCCGAATGGTTGGAAATAATATAGTCGATTTTTTGTGGTTCTATTACCGAGGCGATTCTGGCCAGCATTTGATTTTTGTGAGATGCCTTGACAGTATCTATCAAAGTGATTTTATCTGCTAAAACTAGGAACGCGTTATAGGTAGAACCGCGCACGGAGTACCCATGAAAATCCTCTAATTCCCAATCAATCGCGCCAACCCAAAATATGTTGTCATTAATTTTCGAAGCTTTAAATGGTACGTTCATTATTATTCTTCCTTTCTCTTACACCTCACCCCATAGAACCACAGGATTTCCTACAAAGTTATAAACATTAATTAAGAAATTCAAGCTGATTGAGCACGGTGATTTTTTATTGGCGCCCAATTCTACAGAGCCTAAATTTTTCGGCTTTGCCGTAAACTTGAAATGAGGGCCTAACCTGTTGTTGTGGATACGATTGCGACACTCGTGGTGGTCGGCTGTTTGGCACGAATCTGCCGGCTAAATTATTTTGAATTTTTAACTGGTAACGCTTGACAGTGTCGACTTGGACATTTATATTCGCCAGCAAAATAGGCTGCCTTTAGCTGTCAGGATTGATGTTCGGTCCTTTTTCGATAGCTAAGCAGAAATTGTTCAACCTGTATCGGGAGGAAAAGTCATGAGAGCCGAAATAGACCATGACCTTTGCTCGGGCGATGGTATCTGTTCGGAACTTTGCCCCGAAGTGTTCGAGATGGACGGCGACAAGGCGAAAGTGATTATCGATGAAGTGCCCCCGGAGGCCGAAGACTCTTGCCGCGATGCCGCCGATAGTTGCCCCGAGGGATGTATCACCATTATTGAATAGGCAACTATCCTTTGGGTAATAAAAATCTATCTATGAACCGGAGCCCTCTAACGCTCCGGTTTACTTTTTTATAATATTCTTGCTATTATTGATTTTTATTTGATTAAACCCATACCAATGGGAAATATCCTATAGTTTTTCGATTGCCGACAAGTAATAGCCATCAACCTGCCAAACCCACTAATTCTATTGCCCGATCTAATATCAAGTTATGAGCATTCAGGAAAAGCGTAGAAATCGGTTTTCTGGCACACGAATTGCCCTTATTTAAGCATATTTAATATCGATTAAGTCATGAAATAAAAAGGAGGCTGAGACTTGATATCTGATAACGAAAATTCTAATTGCTCGAAAAGAGAAAAACCGGCATTCAAAATAGCCGAGATGTGTATCGGTCCGATGTCAAGCCCGGCCGGGAACAGCTCGCGGGCCGAAACCGCTCGCAACAATCAAAGCACAGCCCATGTCCATATCAAAACTATTGCCCCCTGGGAGAAACGATCATAAATACGCTTGGGCGCCTAAAAATATTTTCTGCCTTTTAACGTTCGCTGATTACCAAAAACCCCTAGCAGTTAAACCTGCCGGGGGTTTTTCTTTTTATTTTTCGAGAGTGTAATACAAGATTGGCCGGACCAGGAAATCATCTCCCACCACATCGCCATCGGAATCCAGCTCCAACGTTATATAAGAAATATAGCGGCTATCGCGGGGAATTTCGGCGACTTTCTTGTGGAACGAGCCATTTGATGAATGCTCCACGTGTTGCCAATCTATAAGAATATTGATTTTGCCGGCGGCCGATTCGCTTAATGTTCTGAACTGGATAGAGCCATCGGATTGCTTGGATGTATATGGAGGGATACCGTAAAACACCACAAGTGAATCAATAGCGGCGTTTTCTCCTAGTTCTATCGGGATAGCAATCGAAATGGTCCTTCCTCCCTTAGGCGCGGCGTTGGGGCCGTGGCTGTATATCCAGAGTTTCCCATCGTAGATACATTTCCCGGCCGCTGTTTCGAAATTTTCCTGGCGCGGCCCCGAAAAATACCCGGCGGTCATTCTGCCATTTTCGTTTTTAAATTTGATTGTCGGGTCTTTGGTTTTGCGAAGTTCCCAATTCAGGTTATCGCTGGATTCTACCTCGTACTTAGCGAAAATGCTGTCGACGCAAAGAAGAACCACGTTCCCGCCTTCTTTGACAATGGGGTCGGTGAACTTCAATTCTTTAATTGGTTTTTCAGCAACGGGTTTTGGGATAGTATCAGTTTTAATTTCGGGAAGTGGCGGTGGTGGCGGCGGCGGCGCGATTTTTAGGGTGATTGAAATGGTTTTATCCTCGCCCGGTTCAATGGTGCCGATATTTTCCAGAGTCGAATCGTTGCCGAATTTCACCAGAAGCGAATACTGACCGGGCTCGATTCTCTCCATCATGAAACTGCCCAGTGTATCGGTCAGGGTGCTATACCGTTGAGGTACCGATATAACGGCGGCTCCGGCCAGGGGCTTGCCATTATCATCAACGACACTTCCCTTTAGATTAGCGGGTTTCTTGGCGCAACCTGCGTTTAATGTGACAATAATCGTGATTATAGATAACAACCCAGTTACATATCGTGCTACCTGTAGCATGAAAGGCTCCTTGTTCTTTTTTTATCCAAACGCGCGCGCTTATTATAAAACGCGTCGGCAATTATATTATCCGAATGCCGGATTGTAAAGAAAATAGGCGCGGCTATTTAAGTTCCTATTCCGCGGAACCAAGATATCCGAATTCGCGTTATGGAATTAAAATAATCCGGATTAATTTGGATTAGTAAGTTATAGAATATTTAAATAGCGTTAGGCGCAAGGAGTAATAGATGAAGAAAATGATAATTTTACTAAGCGTACTTTTAGTCCCGGCCATTGCCATGGGGTATTCCAGCGGGCCACCCAATGAAGTTACCGGCGCGCCTGGAGAGGGAACATGTGCAGATTGCCATGGTTCCTTTCCCGTAAATAGCGGTAATGGTTCGCTAACCATTGTCGGTCCATCTAGTTTTATTGCCGGACACACCTACCCTATCGTGGTCACGATTCAGGATCCCGGGCAGCAGCGCTGGGGATTCGAATTCACGCCTCTCACCCAGGGTACTATTACGCTTACTGATGCTACACATACACAGATGCAGACAGTGGGCGGCAAAACCTACGTAAAGCATACGGCAAGTGGTACTTACAACGGCGTCCCCAACGGCCCGACCGCCTGGACATTTAACTGGACTGCTCCCGTCAGCCCGCCAGGTCAGATTACATTCTATGCCGCCGGTAACGCATCTAACGGTAACGGTAACGCCTCGGGCGATTATATTTATACCACATCTTTCACCACCAGCATGACTACTGCCGTTGACGATCAGTTCCCTTCGGATATGCTTCCTGCGGAATTGGGGTTGACTAATTATCCGAATCCGTTCAACGCGCGTACGAAAATTTCCTTTAATCTTCCCTTGTCCGGTTCCGTAGATTTGACTATCTATGACTTGACAGGCAGGGGTATTCGGAAATTAATCCGCCAAAATTTACCGGCTGGACTTCATGAGATGATGTGGGATGGCCGCAATGATAATGGCGACCAGCTTGTTAGCGGTATCTATTTTGTGAGAATCGCGACAGAGTATCAGGCAAAGACCCATCGTTTAGTATTGATAAAATAGTGATAATTTGAGCGTATCTTTCAAAGGAGCGATCTATGGTGCAGAATGTCGGCGGCGCGGATAAAATTATCAGGATCATCTTGGGGCTGGCGATCGGAGTAGCCGGTATTTTAACCCAAAGCTGGTGGGGGCTGGTTGGAATTATTCCATTGGCCACGGCCATTTTCGGTTTTTGCCCGGCGTACCTGCCGTTTGGACTAAAAACCTGTAAAACGGGAAAGTCGTCTATAAAATAAAATTGAAGAATCTTGGCTGAATTTTATCGTAAGCGGAAATTGTCAAAATAGACGCTAAAGGGGGCGGGAGGCTTATAGGCAAATATATGAATAGCCCTAATGGCGTTCATTTGCATTGTGCGTTTGGTTGGAGCGTTCTCAATATCGGTTAATGAAATATTAATAGAGTTTGCGCCCGGTAGCACCTTAAAATTAAGATTGTAGCGATCCTCGAATTTCATGTTATGGCCGGAATCTTCAATTGATATAGTTAACCTGATTGTTGTATCCTGGGTTGAATAAACGCCAAACGATAAAGTGTCGAAATCGCTCCAATCGGGATATGGCTCCTCGATAAAAAACGTTGGATAGGTTGCCCGATAGAAGGTGATTTGAGCGATTTTTCGGCCATGAGCTTCCGGCCAGTCGAAAGTATTATCAACTCGTTTCCAGGCTACGTTACGAATTTTCAGAAAATTGTTTTCCCAACGATTTTCAAAATCTATTAATTGGGGAAAGGCGCGATTTCTTTCGTAGTAGGAAACCGTCAGGGATATTACAGGATAAATTGCCCCGCCTAATATCAGAATTGAAACCGTCAGGATTGACAATTTTCGCCAGGGTTTTCCCTGAATCGATTTTATTCTGTTGTCTATAAGTAGATAAAATCCCAAAAATGATACAATTCCTGCCACATCTCTCAATAAATCTCCGATATCGGCATCTCCTGGAGTCCAAATCTGGGCGATTTCTACGGCGGCCCCAAGTATCGATGCTCCGATTATAGCCAGAAGGTAATCTAACCAGCGCCGTTGATTATTAGTCTCTCTGATCGCTGTCAGAATGCCGAGAATGGAGATCGCGATTATTCCGAACAGCGGTGTGTGTCCCAGATTCTGCGTTTCGCGCCACAGATATGTATCGTGGGGCAGTTTCAACGTGAAAATAATTAGGATTGCTCCCACGATGGTTATGGTTAGGGCGATTAAGGCAAGGCTTTTTTTAATCATATCATTCTGGCGCCATCACAATGAACTCAAAAATATTGACGGCATTTTTTATTGTTGTGGTATTTATCGGCATTTTGTGGATTAAAAGCAAAAGAAAAAAAGAAAATGTTAGAACACGTTAAGGCAGTAATGTTATCTTGTGGGCATTTTTGAATAGCATATGAAAGGGCGGTTTTGGCTCCTCTGAATGCTGGAATAGTTGTTTTCAGGATACGCAGATTTAGAGCACATCGTGGAACTTCATTATATAGCAAATACTTAACGCCCCGACTGTTGTAAGTCGGCCCCCGGAGATTGGGTGGAACAGCATAGCTATGAGGGGAGTTAAATAGATTGAATAGATATCGTGCTGTATTGACAAGCCTATAAATTTAATGGTATTTTTTAAGATGATGTCGATACAATATAAATAAAGTATTGGATAGCAAACTGGTTAAGAAGGAGATTCGCGAATGCTTCGATTTTTATATAATAGGGCGCGCAAAATAAAAGAAAATTTGGAAATGCAGAAAAAAATCCAACGCTGGGAAAATTTGCGCCGCATGGGGATGCATATCGGTAAAGGGGTTAATTTGCCCATGTCGACCTGGATAGACACATCCCATTGCTATTTGATTTCTATCGGCGACAACTGCGGGTTTGGCGATTTATGCGTGATCCTGGCACATGATGCCATGCCAAATGAATATATAGACGCTACCCGAATTGGCAAAGTAACGATCCATGAATCTTGCCATTTTGGAGTCTGTACTGTGATTCTTCCTGGCGTGGAAATAGGGCCGATGTCCATTGTTGGGGCTAACTCGGTAGTGGTAAATGATATCCCACCCCATTCAGTAGCGGCCGGGAATCCGGCCAAAGTAATCTGCAGCCTCGAAGAATACCTCGAGCGACATAAAAAAAACATGAAAACATTGCCGCAGTTTCCCTACAAGGAGTACGATTGTAAGTATATCACGCCCGAAAAGAAGAAGGAAATGTTGGATAAATTAGCCAACAACGATGGCTATATCACTGGCGGCTACACGGCCATGATTCAAGACAATGAGTGCTTGGTGAGAACCAAATAGCGCCGTTCTATTCAAAGCATTAAGAAGTTTTAAGGAATATCGATGAAAAGAAAGATTTTAAAAATAGCCGATAATTTAAATTTATATCCTCTTTTCTATCCGTTTACGAAAAACACCGCCACCATGTTTATGCTTCACGGGATTGCCCCCGGCCCCAACAATTACGGCGCGCTTCCCGCCGGGACTCTTCGCGAATTTTTCGTATATCTCAAAAACAACAATTATAGGGTCATGTCGCTATCCGAATATGTCCGCGCTATCATTGACAAACGCGATACATATAAAACGGTAGTCTTCACGGTCGATGACGGTTATCGCGATTTTTACCTTCACGCTTTCGACGTGTTCAGGGAATTTGGTTATCCCGCCACGATATTTGTAACGAGCGATTTTGTCGATAAGCGAATGTTTATGTGGTGGGATGCCTTCGTCTATGCTTTCATAAATACCCGGTTAGCCGAAATCGACTTAAGCGAATTAGAAGTAGGCAAGGTTAAGCTGGGCGATTCCAGCCAGAGGGCCGATATCGCGGTGGCGGCCGTTCGCTTCTGCAAAAAGCAGTCGCATACCCGTAAGCTGGAACTAATAGATATTGTACTCAAAAAACTTGGAGTTGATCTTTCCGGGCAGCCCTCTGGAATTTACGAACCACTGACCTGGGAGGAGATTAAAGAGATGCATAAACATGGCATAGAATTTCATCCCCACACTAAAACCCATCCGATTATCTCTAAAGTGACCCGTGAACAGAAAATAGTTGAAATCGAAGAACCAAAAAAACTTCTGGAGAGTCGCCTGAACAACCGGGCGGATATTTTCTGTTATCCCAATGGACAGGCTGAAGATTTCGATGAAGAAACTATCGAGCTGCTGAAGCGAGCGGGGTATATTGCGGCGGTAACCGGTATCGAGGGATTCGACAATACAAAAAAAAGCCCTGATCTTTTTCGGTTGTGTCGCTATGCAATTCCTCACAAATTGATTATATTCAAGCAATATGTGTCGGGTTTGGAGGCGTTTAAGAGGCGGATTGGAATCTAAGTTGAGGTAACTTGATGAAGTTGTTGTTAAAACGGCTGTTGATGATTATTTGCGTAATATTTGTTTTTCCCTTTATTTTGCTTAGCTATCTGGAGTCGTGGTTCACGCGCGGTAAGGGCGAACGTCTTTACTGCGGTTGCGCAGAGATACTGTCGTTGGCTCCAACCTCGCTGGGCAATTATTTACGTAAGGCATTTTACTGGGCTGTTTGTACTGGGGTATCGCCTGACGCCCAATTTAATTTTATGAGTTTATTAGCGCATCGCGAAAATATAATTCGGGCGGGTGTCGTTATTGGGGCGTATACCACTATTGGCTACGCTGATATCGGCGAAAACGTGCTGTTTGGTTCAAAAATATCTATCATTTCCGGCAAGTATCAACACGGCAAACCCAGCGAAAGAGCGGCTGGCGCCGCGTTGACGGAGGAAAATGTCGTTTTAAAAATCGGTAAAAACACCTGGCTGGGACAGGATGCGGTAGTTTTGGCCAATATCGGAGAGAATTGCACCGTGGCTGCCGGAAGTGTTGTTTTTAAGGATGTGCCTGATAATACTACGGTGATGGGGAATCCGGCGCGGAAGGTGAGTATTGAGTAATAGCGGGCATTAAATAAAATGAAAAATCCAATTGTCAGCGTAATAATCCCAACCTTTAATTACGGTAAATTTATAGGCGAAGCCCTTAAGAGCGTTTTTGAGCAGACTCTTCAGGATTTTGAAATAATCGTGGTCGACGATGGCTCGACAGACAATACGAAGGAAATCGTTCAATCTTACGGGTCGAAAGTCAGATACTTCCATCAAGCCCAGCAAGGGCCGGCCGCCGCGCGCAACAAGGGTATCCGAGAAAGCCGAGGCGAGTTCGTGGCCTTTCTTGACGCCGACGATGTCTGGCTTCCGACAAAACTGGAAAAGCAAGTAAACTTGTTCAGGAGGAATTCCAAACTGGGGATGGTATTGACCGATAACTTCCTGTTCGATGAATCGGGTATCTATAGGGATTACGTTAATAAAAAGGGATATCTGCTTGAAGGCGACGTAGTAGCTAACATTTTAATTAACAGCGGCGTAGTAACACCGACGGTCATGGTGCGGCGCGAGGTTTTTGACAGGGTCGGGCTTTTCGAGGAGAATCTTTATATCGCCGAAGACGA
>CAZTNJ010000062.1:0-16097 GCA_964614835.1 uncultured Ignavibacteria bacterium
TAGTGGTGACACCGGGGACGTTGCATGGCGATACCTTGTGGTTTACGCCGGTGGCTGGTCTTAATACGCTGAAGATCGTGGTCACCGATGCTTGCGGCTTGAAAGATTCCAGTATCACAATGGTTACTGTTAATCCAAATACTGCTCCTGTAGCTAATTGCCCGAACGATACAACGGTTACTTATACTTGTGTCCCATCGCAGATATGTTTAGGTCCATATTCTGCTACGGATACTGATAGTAATCTTGATACGACATTCGTCCTCGCGAATAGCTATGGCGGTACATTCAATGGTACAACTTACTGTTTTACCCCGAGCGGAGTTGGGACTTATACGATCAGATACGTTGCTCGCGATGAATGCGGCGCGGCCGATACATGTGCGACTGTGGTTACGGTACAGATGATTAACCGTCCGCCAGTAGCAAATTGCCATGGCGATACCACGATGACTGTCTGTTCTTTAACCCAAATCTGCCTGGGTGGATTTACGGCCAGCGATCCAGATAACAACCTTTCTAGCATTACTGTAGCTGGCGGAACTCTTCAGAGCGGCGGCATAGTTTGTTTCACGCCTGTGGCGGGCGTTAATACCATTACTTTATATGCTGCGGATTCCTGCGGCGCTATGGATACTTGCCGGACGTTTATCACCGTAATAGTAAATAGCCCGCCAAGCGCCATCTGCGCTCACGATTCGGTCGTTACGGTTGATACTCTTACGCAGATTTGTATACCGGGATTTACCGCGACAGATATCGATGGTAATCTCGTTTCTGCCGGCGTTATCGGAGCGGTCATGCATGGCGATACCGCCTGTTTTGTACCCGTTCTTGGTATGAATACCTTAACGTTTATTGCCCGCGATGCCTGTGGATTAGCCGATACCTGTATCACCAGAATAAATGTAGCCTTATCGCATATCGGTTCCTGCCCGATTATTACTCGTCCGTTTGACGATAGCATGGACATTTGCACCTACGGAGACTATTGCGATACAATCGACATTATAGACCCGGATGGTGACCCCATTACCGTTACTACTACAATTGGAACTCTAACCCCGATAATCAATGTGCCGGGACATTGGCGTGGACTGCTGTGTTTCGAAGTGCCCGATTCGGCCTGCGGATACAATTATAGCTATAGCGGAATCCTAAAAGCCACCGATGGTCTCTGTGGTGGAGCCGATTCCTCTTTAATTAATATCATGGTTCTCGGTAAAATAACGGTGAGCATGCCCGATTCGGTTGGACTCTGGCCGGGCGTGGCCGATTCATTCCCAGTCTACATTGACGCGGTTGGCGATTGCTTCTGTCTTGGCGGTTTCGTTCTGACAGTAACATACGATAATTCAATTTTCGATATTCTGGGCGTTACTCGCGCTTCCCTGATCTCATCCGCGGAATATTTCTTCGTAAATTACAATCCGTCTAATCCTGACTGTCCGGAAAACGGAAGCCGCGCCGGCGCGTTCAAAGTAGTGATGATTAATGATTTGAACAATCAAATACCGGCGCCGACTATCTGCGATATTCCGCCGCATACGCCATTATTCTGGGTACATGTAATGGCCCGAGCGGATTATACCTATCCGACGAATTTCTGCGTCCCAATTTGCTTCCAGCTCTGTGAACCTCTAAACTACCAATGGAACTCCATTAGCGATATTTCCGGTAATTATGTCTGGAAAACCGAAGGATGCCTCGACGGCCTGGACAATACCTGGTATCTCGAAATGATTTGCGGCAATCTGAAAATTCTATCGAATAGCAATGTTATAAGAGGCGATGTTAACCTGAACAACCAGCCATTCGAAATCGGCGACGCCGTTACTCTGGCCAATTACCTGATCGATCCTACCGCATACCCGATGAATATCCGCCAGTTGGTGGCCTCCGATGTCAACGGCGATAGTATTCGCGGCTCAATCGCCGATTTGATTTACATGATTAACGTAATAAACGGCACTATAAGGCCGAAACAAACGCCGTCGGTCAATACGATGGCCGACTTCCTCATTCGTCAGGATAATAATGGCCGGTCAATCTTGTCGATTAATGCTTCAATACCTATTGGAGGATTCGTATTCGAACTTCCGACAAACGATGCGATCATTGGAAACATAGAGGTTAACTCCGAATCTGGAATGGATATTAGAGTCACGAAACATCCGGATTATCTAAGGGTTTGCGCTTACAGTCTCGAGGGACGCTTCATTCCCGAAGGGGAAATCGAGTTGCTTTCGTTTGATTCGGATAAGGAGATTAAGCCTGCTTCCGCCATTTCAGTATCAGATAATGCTGGAAATCTCATAAATGGCGCGATGAAAATTCAGTTGCCGCTTCCGACAGAACTGAATATCTCGGCCACTTATCCGAATCCTTTCAATTCAACGATTATGATTGAATGCGCGCTTCCCGCCGACGATAATATCAGCCTGAAAATTTATGATATCGCCGGTAGACTTGTATCGAATTTCGACCTGGGTAACCAGACAGCGGGATATCATAAGATCGCCTGGAACGGCACGAACTCTTCAGGCAATCAGGTTTCGACAGGTATCTATTTCGCCAAATTGGAATCAAATATCACGCATCTATCCGGCGAAACGAAGAGATTGACTTTAATCAAGTAGTTCGTTTAAAAACCTTTAGCAAACAAAAACCAAGCCCTTTTCAATTCGAGAAGGGCTTTTTTATTTGCTACTGAAGCGGGGGTTGTCTATAATAACGATATGGTAATTTCGAAAAGAATTAATTTGCCTGCTTTTATCACCGCATTAGTAAGCTTTATACTTTATCTAAAAACGCTTTGTCCGACTGTTTATTCAGGAGACTCAGGCGAACTTTGCGCGGCGGCCTATACTTTAAGTATCGCCCATCCGCCGGGTTACCCGCTTTATACTATCATTGGATGGCTATTTAGCCATATACCGCTTGGTTCCGTTGCTTTTCTTTTGAATCTGGAATCGGCGCTATTTTCCACCGTTTCGGTTTATTTTGGTTTTCTGATAATAGAATCAATACTGAAAAAGCCAATTCTTGAATTAAATAAAACTCCGAATATACTTATTCCCGCTCTTGGCGCTCTAATCTGGGGTTTATCTAATACGCTGTGGGCAAATTCGGTTGGCGCCGAAATCTATTCCCTTTCGATGGCTATCGTGACCGTTACGGTGTTCTTATTCATCAGATATCATGAATCTCCTTCAGTTAAACTCATGATATTTATCTTCTATATTTATGGTTTGGCGCTGGCAAATCACCTTGCAGTGATAGCTATAGCGCCTATTCTTTTCTCAATTTTATTTTGGCCGAATTTTAGTTTGCGTAATTTTGGCGCCGCGATATTGGCGGTTTTAGCGGCAATCTCTCTTTATTTATATCTACCCTTGCGATCGTTGAATTACCCGATTATAGACTGGTCTCATCCGGCAGACTGGAGCGCCTTTATCGAACATGTAACTGCCGCCCGATTTCAGGGATTTTTCGCCCAGTTTTCAGCCGCAAATATCATTTTAAACATCAAGCGTTTTTTTATTATCTTTCAAGACGAATTCCCATTAGCCTGGCTCGGTCTGGTTGGAAATATATTACTTGCTTATAAGAAGCCACGGCTGGGTCTTCCCCTATTGCTATCGATGCTTATAAATATCGGGTATGCTTCGATGTATGAAATACCGGATATAGAGCCGCATTTTCTGATTACCGTGTTTTTGGCCGTTGTTGGAATTTTATTTATGCTCCAAACGATTCTATTTTATCTGTCTATATATTTTAGTCGTCGCCTGGTTGGATATGGTTTTGTGGCAATATTGGCGGGCATTTTAATACTCGAATTTTCCGATAATTATTCCATAAATAATCAAAGCGAAAACCGCCTGGCCGAAACATATGGCAATCTTGTTTTAAAATCGATACCGCCGAATTCGTTACTAATATCAGTAGGCTGGACAGCCGAAGCGCCCTGCCTTTACCTGCATAACGTTGAAAAAGTGGCGGCCAATGTAACCATATTTGACCCGATTAGTATGGAATCTAATCTGGCAAAATACCTGGGTATAAACGATAGCCTTAAAATTATTCCCGCACAGCAACTCGCGATAAGGGCGCTTAATAAATGGCCGGGCGACAAATTCCTTGGCAAAGACCATCTCTGGGGCGGCGATAATCCGTTCAAGTATCAGCAGTATCAATTACAGGGAAATGGATTGGTTTATCGCTGGGGCAAACGGACACGAGCCGACTTGAGCATCTGGCAAAATATGGCGATCCCTGTGGCGGATACCGCTATACAGATTTTAAATTTCAATGATCGGGTGATGCTTTCGAACATTTATCTTTCGTGGGGCGAAGATTTATTGTCGAATGGCATGCTTCAGGAGGCCCGCGAAAAGTTCGCCATAGCGGCCGCCTTTACCGAAAGCTTGAACGATGCGTTTATTCCCAACGCCATGGGGATATTTTTTCGAAGACATGGTATGCATGAACTGGCACAACGCGAATACGGAAAAGCTCTCGAAGCCCCCTTTATCTCGAACAAAGTTCGCGCCGATATCTCTGTAAATATTGGCAATCTTTTCCGCGATAAGCGCGATTATGAATCCGCCAAAGGGCGTTACCTGCTGGCCTTGAAATACCGGCCGGGGCATGCCGATGCCGAGTATAATCTCGCCGTCACGGAAGCTTATATCAATCTGAACAAAAAAGATTACCTGATGGCGGTCGATAATTTTATCGCGGCAATGCGGCTGGATCCATCCGATCCGATGCTATATTACAATGTCGGATTGATTTACGATAATTATCTTGCCGATACCGCCAACGCGATATCGTACTACAACGAATATCTACGTCGTTCCGGCGATATCGGCACTTCGGCAGCTAACCTGCAAAATCGAATCGCCAAACTGATGACAGGACAGCCATAAAAAACGGTTCTTATCTTCATCGGGTGAAAATAAAAGCGGCGTTCGTGAAATATGTAATTGATCTTTAGCCTATTTTAGCCCCGGATTCTATATCCTTATCCAATCCGACCAACACCATTTTATCTTTCAAGCTGGCGGCCAGAAGCATCCCATTCGATTCGATACCGCGGATTTTTGCTGGTTGAAGATTAGCAACTATAACGATTTTTTTTCCGACTATTTCTTCAGGGGAGTAGACCTTTGCGATTCCAGCCACGATTTGGCGTTGCTCGTCGCCGATTTTTATCTTCAACTGTAGCAGTTTATCCGCGCCTTCAACTTTTTTGGCCTCGATAACTTCCGCCACCCGCAACTGGATTTTCTTGAAATCATCAAAAGTAATATAATCTGTCGCCGGAGTTGGATTTGGCGCCGCAGGACCAGGTTCAGCGACGCTTTTCTGGATTCTCGGAAATAGCCCATCGCCCGGATTTATTTTCGTTCCAGGCTTTAGATTCCCCCATTGTTTTAATTCAGAGAAGGTAGAACCGCCCAATTGGTATCCCAATTGCCCCATGATTTCCTGTGCCTTCCTCGGCATAATGGGCGAAAGCAATATGGCCGCGTTAATAACTCCTTCAGCGGCGTTGTAAAGCACTTCGTTAAGCGTGTTCCTATCGTCTTTTTTCGCCAGTTCCCAAGGTTTATTTTGCTCGGTGTAACGATTAAGCATACGTACGAATGTCATTATTTTTTCAAGGGAAGAATTAATTTTTAATTGGGCTATATCGGTATCTAATCCCTGATAGAGTTTGCGGCATTCGATTGCGATTTCGCCCTTGTATTTTTCCGGATGGTAGCCGGGGTCGGGTACTATATTATCGCAAAATGATCCGATCATTTTGCTAACGCGAGAAAGCATATTCCCCAAATCGTTGGCCAAATCGGAATTGTAGCGAAGGATAAAGCTGTCTTCCGAATATGACGAATCCTGTCCCAGCGTCATGTCGCGGACCAAAAAATAACGGAACGGGTCGACTCCGTATTTATCCGCCAGATCCAGCGGTTTGATTACGTTACCGACCGATTTCGACATCTTGGCGCCTTCCATGAGCCACCAGCCGTGCGCAAATATCGTTTTCGGCATCGGCAGGCCGATAGCTTTAAGCATGCAGGGCCAGTAAACGGCGTGGGTAGTTAAGATATCTTTGCCTATAAGATGCACCGCGGGCCACCAGTCTCTTTCGAATTTACCGGTTTCGATATCATAGCCGATTGCCGAGATGTAATTGATTAACGCGTCGAACCAGACATAGCATACATAATCTTTATCGAAAGGAAGCTCGATTCCCCAGGCAAGACGATTTTTGGGGCGCGAGATACATAAATCGCCCAGGGGCTGTTTTAAAAAACCCAGGACTTCATTACGCCGAAATTCCGGTTGAATAAACTCCGGATTTTCGGTGACATATTTTATCAGCCATTGTTGGTAATGGCTCATCCTGAAGAAATAGTTTTTTTCCGAAAGCTTTTGCACCGGCCGATTGCAATCGGGGCAATTGCCGTTTACCAGGTCTTTTTCGGTCCAGTAGCGTTCTTCGTGTTTGCAGTACCAGCCTTCATAATCGGCCGCGTAGATTTGCGATTCGCCGACATCGTTTTTGGCCCGATAGAGCTTATCCAATATCGCGGTTACGACCTTTTTATGGCGTTGTTCGGTGGTCCTGATAAAATCGTCATTTTTAATTTCCAATTTACTCCATGCTTTTTTAAAGCGAACGACGATTTCGTCACAATATTGTTGGGTACTGATACTTTTGGCGTTGGCGGCATCCTGAAGTTTCTGGCCATGCTCATCGGTGCCGGTTAAGAAGAATGTCGGGCGCCCCAAGAGCCGATGATATCCGGCCAGGATATCGGCCAGTACCGTTGTATAGGCGTGTCCTATATGCGGCTCGTCGTTAACATAGTATATTGGTGTCGTTATGTAAAACTTATCCATAATTAACTCCAGTTTATGAGTCAGCGGTTATAGTCTTCAAACAAATCTTAGCGGCTCAAGGGCACATTAACGGCTTGCTCTTGGTACTTGTCGGCGATAGAATCATCGCGATGTAATGACCGTATTGCATGAAAAATTAATCGGAAATCAATCTTAATTCTTGATCGTCCCCTTCGAGCTTTTCCGGTCTGGGCCGTTCGGTTATTTTAAATTGGCCGCGTTTGACCGCCCGCTTGAATTCATCGAGGCTGATAACCTTCTGGCCTTCGTTTTCCAGTCTTATTGCGATCTTCTGATTAAATATATCGCATTTCTCGATCAACCCCGCCAGATTTTGGAAAACGCATTGGCATCCTATAGGAGGATAATCGGGCACGACCGCCTCGTAATACTCCTGTTCATAACGCAAACAGCATAATAATCTGCCGCAGTTGCCGGATATTTTCTGTGGATTCAACGCCAGGTTCTGGGTTCGGGCCATCTGCGTCGATATCGTTTTGAATTCTGGCAGAAAACACGAACAACATTGCTGTTTGCCGCAAACCCCATAACCGCCGATTCGCTTGGCTTCATCGCGGACTCCTATTTGCCGCAGCTCTATCCTGGTTCTGAATGTCGCGGCAAGGTCTTTGACCAACTCGCGGAAATCGACCCTTTTTTCGGCGGTGAAAAAGAAAGTGATTTTATTGCAATCATATTGGTATTCGACATCGACCAGCTTCATTTTGAGCTGATGTTTTTCAATGAATTTAAGACATTCCTGAAATGATTCTTGTTCCTTCTGGCGATTGAATTTCAGACGTTCCAAATCATTGGGGGCGGCGAGACGGATTATTTTCTGGACTTCCACGCCTTCCTGCAAATCGGCCGGCAAAGCTTTACGGGTTACCACACCCATATCTTCGCCACGTTCGGCCTGAACAATTACATATTTTCCGATTTCCACTCGCAAATCTTCCGGGGCGATATAAGCCTGGCGGCGATTCCCTTTGAACTCGATTATATATTCCATATCAGATATCCGATTCTCAATTTTGGTTTCTGGCCCGATCAAATTCGATATACATCCCGATCAAGGCCAAATCAACCGCTACATTATTCGTTTCGTGCACCCGAGCGGCCTTCGCCAGGGCTTTCAGCCATCCCTGAATTACCTCCGGCGAATTGATTACTCGGGCCGCTTTGCTTATCTCATTTTTAATATCGATATTTATCAGCTTGTTATCAAGGCCAATCTTAGCAAAGTAGAGATCGCGCAATATTTTATGAAGAAGTCCGAAATCATCGCGGGCGTCATCGAATGACATTTTTATACAGAGCTTGCGTAATGCTTCAATAGTTTTCGGTATTTGCATATTGCCGATATAATCGGCTAATATTTTCCAAACATTATCGCGTCTTGTGAGCAGATTGTCCTCGTATGCCTTAAGCGCAAGTCCCGGGCTGCCGGCGGCGTAACGAAGATAGAAATCGCCGCAACTATCGTATCCCGCGCCGTTTATGTATTTTCTGATAGTGTCGTCATCGGCGGGCGGAACCGGAATACGCAAAGTGCGCGAAAGCAATGTCTGCGGAAGGATATTTGGTTTGCCGGTGGTCAATATTATTAACGTATCTTCCGGCGGCTCTTCGACCGTTTTTAAAAACAAGTCGGAAGCTCCATATGCCATCTTTTCTATTTCACAAACCATCATTACGCGTTTTTCACCAAGCATGGGACGTTTGGCGACAGCCCTTATCAAATCGCGGATTACATCGACCGGGATATTCTGCTTTTTATCGTACGACACGATCCGGTATGTGTCTTCTGCCTTTTCGGCCAAGAATCGGTTGACCTCTTCGAGACTCTCATCGGAATAACGGGCGTTGGAGTTAATTGGATCGCAAAAATGGAATACGGTGTTTTTTCGCGATTCGCTGGCAAGATTGGGAAAAGGAAAGGCTAATAGGAAATCAGGGTGCTTAAAGCTTTTTACATTACGGCAGCTCAAGCATTGCCCGCAACCGGCGCCGTCTTTCTGGCATAGAAACCGCAACGCCATCCACAGCCCCAGGGCGAACTTGCCGATACCCACCGGACCGCTCAATAGAATTGCCTGCCCGCGCTTGCCCTGGTCAATTATACGATTGACCATTTCCAGCGGTTTAGGCTTTCCCAAAATTTCGCCTATCGCAGCCATACTTCCGGATCCAATTGCTCTTTGCCTTTGCGAAGTTCAAAATGCAGGCGAGGCCCCGACAATGAACCCGATTCACCGACAGTACCGATTTTATCGCCCATCATTACCGTCTGGCCAAGCTCCACACTTATTTCGTCGAGGTGGGCATAGAGCGTATAAAACCCGCCGCCATGATCGATTATGATAAAACTTCCATATCCGCGTAACCAGGCTATATGAGCGATTTCCCCGGCCGCCGCCGCCGCGATACTTGCCCCTTTAGATGCGCCGATATCGATTCCCGCGTTAAGCACCGAGGTCGAATAACGATTATCGACCACTCTTCCGAATGACTGTAATATTTTCCCTTCCACCGGCCAGATAAGTTTTCCTTTAAGCTTTTCGAAATTGGCCGTTTCCTCCGGTGTGATAGCTTTACGCTTTTGGTTTAGGTCGTCGATAATCCCGCTAATTTTCGTTTGAGTTTCCAGCAAATCCTGAATGCTCTGTTTCTGCGATTCTTTCTGTTTGCGTACTTGCCCCAGTAGATTTTTCCAATTTTTCTGCTGGTTTTTGGCAATTTCGAGTTGGTTTTGTTTATCTATTTGAAGTTCCTGGACCAAAGCCTGCTTTTTCATTATCTCAGCCTGGTCGTTGGCGACCTGCGTATTCAGCTTTTTAATTTGGGCCAACATGTTTTTATCGTAGCGATTAAGAAGCGAGTAGTAATAGGCTCGCCGTACACCCTGAAGTAAATCCTTAGCGCCAAGTATCGAAAAAGCCGGCGAAGTTACCGTGCGTTTATACATCCAGATCAATCGGGCGTCCATCAATCGCTGACGGATTGCCAGTTCGTTTTTATTCGCTTTTAGTTTGCCCTCCGAAACATCAAGTTGGCGTTTGTAATCGGCCAGTTGACGATTGATTTTGGCTAAAAGCTGGTTATTTAAATTCAATTCATCATCAAGCGCGTTTAACTTTTCTAATTGATTTCTTTCTTGTTTTTCGAGATTCTGTAGATTCTTCTGTTTCTGAACCAACTGTTCTTTGATTTTGTCCAGCTCAATCTTACGAGATTGAATAACGCTATCGATTTGCGCCTCCGATTTTTGTCCGGCTTGCGCTGAAAACGGGCATAATAGTAAAAGCCATCCCCCGATCAACAATCCTGATATCCGAAACGATTTCATATTATAGATCGACATACCGGTGCAGCGCCAGATGACTTCCTGTCAAACCGATAACGCCGCCCGCCAGTATGAAACTCCAAATCTCGGTCGAGTTCAGAAACGCCACTGGAATAATTGATCCCGAAAATGAATTCGCGCCGATTTGCAGCACCAAGATAGAAAGAACGGTTCCAATCAAACCTATCAACAATCCCATAAATAAGTAGGGGATACGCACGAAAGAATTGGACGCCCCCACCAGCCGCATCACATAAAATGTCAGATGCCGGTTGGCGACGCTCACGCCAATCGTATTCCCGACAATAAAGCCGCAGGCTAAAATTACCAGGATACCGATAAAAAACCCCAACACCGTCACGATAGTGAACACGCTTTTCAATTTGGCGATCGCCGCCGGCACATAACCGACATCATCGACACCCGGCAGCACCTTTATCGAGTCGACCAGCCGCTGATAGTAGTCGCCGTCGTAAACTAAAGGTTCGAGCGTGAGTTCATACGATGCCGGCAGGGGATTGCCGACAATTCCGCTTAACATGTCGGGGCCGAATGTCTCTTTCAGGCGAATCAAAGCCATTTCTTTAGATATATATCTTGCATTTAATATCGCTTTATTGGCTACCAATTTGCCGTGAAGGTATTCCTGGGTGAGCGAATCGATATCGGCTTTAAGATAGACCTCGATAGAAGCTTGCGCTTTCAACTTTTCGACCGCCAGCCCGGTGTTTTTGATTATCAGCGCGAAACTTCCCGCCAATAAAGCCGCCAGAAATACGGTCAGCACCGAACCGATAAACGACCAGTATTTGGAGGTTATCGCGCGAACCGTCTCCCTAATATAGAAATAGATAAATCTCATGGTTGACTCTCCATTACCGCGCCATCCTTGAGATATAATTTGCGATAGGGGAGAGCCGCCAGCAAATCGACATTGTGGGTGGCCATGAGTATCGAACAGCCCTGGATATTGATTTCTTTTATCAGTTCCAGAAGCGATTGCGAGTTTTCTTTATCGAGATTGCCGGTGGGTTCATCGGCCAATAATAGCAGCGGTTGATTGGCCAGCGCCCTGGCAATCGCCACTCTCTGGCATTCGCCGCCGGATAGTTGATGCGGGTAGTTGCCGCTTCGTTGAAGCAGCCCCACCAATCGCAGCAGTTCGGTCACCCGCGATGATATCGCGCGCCGCGACTTTCCGGCCACTTCTAAAGCCAGCGCCACATTGTCCCAGGCGGTGCGTTCCGGCAGAAGCTTGAAATCCTGGAACACTACTCCCAGATGGCGGCGAAGCCTCGGTATCTGATATGGCCGGATTTTGGTGACATTGTACTGGTCGAGCTTGATTTCGCCGGAATCGGGGCGTTCCTCGCGGTAAATCATTTTCAGGATTGTGCTTTTGCCGGCACCGGAGGGCCCGGTTAAGACCGCCATTTCGCCGCGGCCAAGTTCGAACGAGACATCCCGAAGTATCGGTTCGCCGCTTTTGTATGATTTGCTCAGGTTCCTGACAATCAACATGCCCGAAATTTAGCTTAGTTTGTGGCGATGGTCAAGCAGGATGTGGGGTATGTTGTAGGGGAGATTTGCGAATCGCTCGGATTTTATCCGGGTAGGGGCACGATATATCGTGCCCAAATTCGTTTGTCATGTTGAAGTCGCCGGGCGGTTTTCGGGCTATATTCAGGTATCCATAGGGCAGAGCCCCTTAGCGGTTCTGCCAAATAAATAATCCTATTCCCGGAAATCTGTATTTCTATAATCCGTTTCATTTACTCCCCAATCTTTGGTGTAGATGCCAGCCTTCAGATACGAATCAATTGATGAGTATTTCCATAAGAATGGATTGTTTGAATATTCATGTTTTACTGGATTATAATGGATATAATCGATATGCCTGTTCAGATTTTCCTGGTTGCGGATTATATGATCCCAATAACGTTTTTGCCACACAATTCCTCTATATAATCCATATCTATCACGATACTTATAGGAAAATCACAATTTTTTCTTCTTCATTATTTAATCAAGGGCGTTATCTTTGGGTGTTATTATCATGTGAAAATGATCGGGTAATATTACCCATGCACTAATATTAAAAGAACTAATCTTATTCGATTCTTTGATTGATTCAATTAATAATTTCTCGTTTTTTGCCAATAACGGAATTTTTCGATAGGTTACAGAAGCGATAAAATAAGTTGAACTCGGAGTAAAATATCGCAACAATTTTGACATAATTAATATCCGGCAGAACCGCTAAAGGGTTCTGCCCTACTTCTGGATTCCGCCGGTTGGGAGGTAAAATCCTACCTCAACCTCCTTATCTCCTCAATCAGCACCTCTGCGACCTCGGCTTCATCCATCACTCGAATCGTCTTGCCTTTCTTAATCAGCAAAATCCCCGCTTTACCGCCGATTATGCCGATATCGGCATCGGCCGCCTCGCCCGGCCCGTTTACGACACACCCCATCACCGCGACTTTGATTGGCTTGTCAACTCCGATTAACGCCTTTTCGACTTTGGCCACCAGCCCAACCAAATCAATCTCCGTCCGGCCGCAGGTAGGGCATGATACCAACTCCGGCCCTCGCCGCCTAATACCCAGCGCCCGCAATATTTCCCAACCGGCTCTGATTTCATCTTCAACATCGGCGGTGAGCGATACCCGAAGCGTGTCGCCGATTCCTTCGGCCAAAAGGATTCCTATCGCCACCGAGGACTTAATCGCGCCGGAAAACGCGGGACCGGCCTCGGTTACGCCTAAGTGAAGCGGGTAATCGCATTTCTGGGCGATTAGGCGGTAGGCCTCGATAGTGGCTTGCGCGGATGAGGCTTTCAGCGATAGTACGATATCGGTGAAATCGAGCTTCTCCAGAATATCCACATGTCGCAATGCCGATTCGACCATAGCTTCCGGTCGCGGTCCTACATATTTATCTACTAAATCCCGTTCCACCGAACCCTGATTCACCCCGATACGAATCGGAATATTCATCTCTTTAGCCTTATCGGCCACCTGTCTGATTCTGTCTTCGTTTCCGATATTGCCGGGATTGATTCGCAGTTTGGCTACGCCGGCATCGGCGGCCAGTAAAGCCAGCTTGTAATTAAAATGAATATCGGCCACCAGCGGTACCGGGCAGGCAACCCGGATTTCGCCCAGGGCGTAAGCCGCTTTCTCATCGGGAACGGCCACCCGGATAATCTCCGCGCCCGCTTGTACCATCCGCCTTATCTGTTCGATTGTGGCGGTAACATCGTGGGTTTTGGTCGAACACATGGTCTGCACCGCGATCGGATTGTCTCCCCCGATGGCGATTGACCCGATTTTGATTTCGCGGCTTTTTCTGCGTTTGATATCCATCAAAATTCCTCTGAAATCTCAAGTTGCTGCCCCCGATTATCCGCAATTTCCGACAGCCGCTTGATTACGCCGTCGACTAAGTTTTCGGGTGTCGAGGCGCCCGCGGTAACACCTACTATTTCTACATTCGCAAACCAATCAGGTTCGATTTCGATTGCATTGTCGACCAGATATGACTTCGCCCCCATTGAACCGCCGATTTCGGCCAGCCTTTTCGAATTGGCTGAATTTTTCGAACCGATCACGATGATAAGCTGGGCTCTGGCCGCCAGTTCTTTTATCGATTTCTGCCGCTCTATTGTCGGGCGGCAGATAGTATTGGTCACTGCGATTTTGCCGAATCGCCTGTTCAGTTCGATTGCCGCTAGTTCGAATGATTCGAGCGACCGCGTGCTCTGCGATATCAACGCCACTGGTTTATCGAACCGGGGGAGAGCCGCGATATCCACGATTTTATCGACAACGTGAATATTATCCGGAGCCACTCCCACGATTCCCCTTACTTCATCATGCCCCGGATCGCCAAACAGCACGACTGCGTATCCTTTGTCGACATAGTCTCTGCAAACCCGATGGATATGTTTCACCAGCGGACAGGTGGCGTCAACCACGCTTAACCCCAGCGACTTCGCCCGCGCGATTTCCGATTGGGCGAGCCCGTGCGCCGATATTATCAGCGTGCCGTCTTTGGCTTTTTCGATACTGTCGACTTTGGGAATGCCCGCCCGCTCCAGTTCGCGCACAACGGCGGCGTTGTGAACCACCTCTTTGAGTATCGTCACGTTACCCGCGTTTTTTTCACGGGTCTGATAAGCGATTCTAATAGCCCGTCGCACTCCCGGACAGAATCCCCGATATTTGGCTAAGTAGATTTTCACATCTATTCCAACGCCAAGAATCGTTCTATCAAATCATAGTTGCGGCTCAGTTCAGGATGGAACGTAAGGCCGATAATATTACTTTGCTGAACCCCCACCGCCTGTCCCTGATATTCGGCGATAATCTGGCAGCGATCGCCGATTCGCGATATCTGCGGCGCCCGGATAAATACCAATTCAATCGCTTTCTTTTTCGGAATATATGTCCCCATCGCCGTAAACGAATTCACCTGTGAACCATAGGCATTGCGAACGATTGCGACATCCAGTAAACCCAGGCTATCCTCCGATGGACCAGTAATTTCCTTGGCCAGCAAAATGATCCCGGCACAGGTACCCAGTATTGGTCCCCGGAATCTTTTCAGCCTATCCCAGAGCTTGATTTCTTTGGCCAATTTGCGCATGGTTGTCGATTCTCCGCCGGGCAAAACGAGCGACCCCACTTCGGCCAGTTCCTCTGGCGTTTTTATATAGATGAATTTACGGCCGAGCTTTTTCAAAACCCGGCCATGTTCGAAATAGTCTCCCTGAAGGGCCAGTATGCCGACCGGACTTGTCTGAACCGTCATCGCGTTTGCAGAAGTTGATCCGGCGGGATTTGCTTGATATCCAATCCCTTCATCGGTTCGCCTAGGCCCTTGGAAATTTCGGCTATCTTCTTGGGATCGTTGAAATGAGTTGTGGCGATTACGATTGCCTTGGCGCGCATCGATGGGTCCGCCGATTTGAAAATGCCCGAACCGACAAATACCGATTCGGCGCCCAATTGCATCATCAAGGATGCATCCGCCGGGGTAGCAATACCACCAGCCGCGAAATTCGGCACCGGCAATTTCTTGTGGGTTTTCACCCAGCGCACGATTTCGTAAGGCGCGCCCAGGTTTTTGGCTTCGGCCATGAGCGCCTCGTCATCGAGCACAGTCAGGCGGCGGATACTATCCATTACCATGCGCATATGCCGGACCGCTTCCACGATATTGCCCGAACCGGCCTCGCCTTTGGTGCGCAGAAGCGCCGCGCCTTCGCCGATACGCCGCAGCGATTCGCCCAGGTTACGGCAACCGCAGACAAACGGTACTTTGAATTTAGCTTTGTCGATATGATTGGTTTCATCGGCGGGGGTGAGCACTTCCGATTCGTCTATAAAGTCGACTTCGAGCGCCTGCAGTACCTGGGCTTCCGCGAAATGCCCTATCCGACATTTGGCCATCACCGGGATACTGACCGCCTGCTTGATTTTGGCGATAATCTCCGGGTCGGCCATGCGGGCCACGCCGCCCTCCTTGCGGATATCCGCCGGCACCTTCTCAAGCGCCATCACGGCCACTGCGCCGGCATCTTCAGCGATTTTGGCCTGATCGACATTGGTGACATCCATGATGACGCCGCCTTTGAGCATCTCGGCCAACCCGACTTTTACCTTAAATTCCTTATCATTAAACATATCGTCCTACCTCTATTATGAGAAATCTTGCGTGCAATCCTCCATGGATAAATATAGCGGTCTACGGCTTGGTGTCAAGGGTATTGCGAGGGAGGAGTTTCCCCAAAAATTTTTACGTTATAAGGAGCCTGAGTTGAATTTTCGGG
>CAZTNJ010000063.1:0-6349 GCA_964614835.1 uncultured Ignavibacteria bacterium
AGTATAAAAATGGCGTATGAAAATATGGTTTTTTCCGTCTTATTTCGTTTTTGTAGCCCATCGAATTCCCAACCAAATCCCAGTTAAAACAATAAACGGATTGCTATAAGGAGTGTCAAGGAAAAGTTTCCTTTTGAGCTATATTGGCAGAAAGAAAATCGGGAGCGTTATTTCAGCAATAACATCTTTTTGACAGCGACGTTATCGCCGGCGACTATCCGGGTAAAATATATCCCCGATGCCGCCTGATTCGCATGCCAGATTGCCTGGAATTGGCCGGCTGGATATGGCCTATCAATAAGCCTCGTTACCCGTTGGCCGAGAATGTTATAGATATCGATTTTACATTGGCGGGTTCGGGCAAATCGAA
Organism: uncultured Ignavibacteria bacterium; assembly: GCA_964614835.1. Lineage (GTDB taxonomy): Bacteria > Zixibacteria > MSB-5A5 > UBA10806 > 4484-95 > JAAYTW01. The sequence continues at coordinate 371 of CAZTNJ010000063.1, forward strand.
AGCAATCGCGATGGCGGCGTTAAACGGATTGGGATAATTGGGGTAGAGGGCAAATTTGGTGGGTAAGCCGGAATTACCGGGCGCTTTCTTGCCAAAATTTCTATCGAGAACGAATGATTGAATGCCGGAGGGAACATCCCACAATTCGCAAACGACCATTTCGTCTTGATCCTGTTGGATATCGATGTATATATCGGATGGCACATTGAATTGGCCGGGGTCAAGACCGGGTTCGCCATAACTGCCCAGAAGTGTTTCGAGGTATGATGTATATACCCAGATTTTCTGATTGAACAAATCCACTACATAAACGTTCCCCTTTTGGTCGGTATCGATAGCGGAGAGATATGGCGTTGGTTCTTCCGGAACGAAGATGCGCCCCATATAGATTATATCCGCGGCTGGGTCGCTGTAATAGCTGGAGATGCGGCGATTGCGGGAATCGGAGATATAGAAAAAGTTGGCCGCATCGGGGTCGGATGATACCGCTATTCCGGTTGGATAGCCTATGTTGGGCAAACCTCGGCCATAACCGCCGTACCATGTTTCGTAATTACCGGATGCGGAATAGCGAAACACCTTACAGAGTCGGCCATCGGTAACGAGAATATCATCATCGGCATAATCAGGAGTGCCATAACTCATGTAATCTATCGAAGTGGGGAATTGGAGCGTATCGGAACCGAATGACGAAACCCAAATAAGCGAATCTTTTTCGAGATCGAAACGAAGTTTCACCACGCGGCGGTTGCCCTGGTCGAGAACATAGACGAAATCGGAATCGGGGTTGTAAAAGCGGCTGTTGGAGGAGACAGCTATATCTATGGGCTGGCAAAAATATTCGGCGCTATCGAGGCCGGGATGATGCGGGACAAAATAATCTGGAGGAGTTACCGAATCGATGAACAATATAGTATCGGGATAATAATTAATCGGCGGTTGTTTGCCGTAAAACGACATCCGGATAGGATATCTATCTTTATCAATTTTCCTAAAATGGAATAGTGTTAAGCCGTTGGTGGCCTGGTCGCAGAATATGCAGATAATATAATCGCAGTTGCCACTATCAATATGGATAAACGCGCCGCCGGAGGGCTTAAAGAACAGCGTTACCGAATCGCCGAACACGTTATCGACATATTCCTGATTCATTCTATCCGGTTCGCCGATTTGCAGAAAAGTGGTTGGGGTAATGTCGGAAACCGAAATGGCTGCTAAACAAACAACACAGGCCGAAATTAAAAAATAATATTTAAGCATTTTTACTACCTCCAACCCACCCTAAGCCAGCGGGCTTCGTTTGTGCGGGTATCGAATATGAAAAGCATAGCGGGATAAAAACGTCCCATCCATTCGTCCTGGAAAAAGTAATAAACTATATAATCGCCGACAACGTCGGCCATATTTTGTTCAAGGCCGGGATAATTACCATCGGTAAAATCTGAAATGGAATGGCGTTCTACCAAATTAAATGTATTTGGATCAAATATTAGGACTTCAGGTGTGCTCCAATTTTGATGATAATTTTTTTCCAATTCCTCCATCTTACCATGATTCTCATAATTGAGATAAATACAGTATAGCTTATCGCGGCGTGGGTGATAGGCAAAAATAGTGGAGACCGGCAATCCGGTTTGGAGCATTAAAGAATCGTTAATTACGCTCCGATTATTGTTTAGCCCCACTACCCAATAACCACCATCTGGCCCAATGGCATAGCACAGATTATGAGGATTGGGTGAATTAAATCGCTGTAGAAATTTATAATTAGCATTATTTCTTATGCCTTGCGGCCATGGTTCAGGTGATGAGCCATTAGTTCTTATAAAATTCAGCTGATTGTTAATGGTATAATTGCCCAGCTGGAACAATTCATTTTCGTTTGTATCTGCTAAAATAGAGAATCTGAATTTGTTTTCTCCGGTATCTTGCTTTAAGCCTATAAGGCGGGCATTTGATATGCTATCAATTTTTAATAGATTGAGAAGACTATCGATCCTAATCATTGCATAATAAATTGTATAAGATTCGCCACTGGAATTTTTATTAATACCTCCATCTTGGACAAATGGAATTAAAATTGTTTGGTTATTTAAATAAATTCTTACTGGATTTTTAGACATAATATAGCCGCCTTGACTCACAATCAAGCTGTCAATTACTGTGGCCGAATCGAGATTTATTCGTTTTAAAAATACTGCGCGAGTTGAAGCCCCACTATTTTGACCGTAGGCCAAAATAAAATAATCTTCCGCTTTGGAGATATTGCCAAAGATAGCCAATATTACCAAAACAACTAATAAATTTGCCTTTTTTTTCATCGCCATGGTTTCCTATAGTAAAATTTTCTTACATTTTGAACATATTTACAGTACTCAAGAATTGGAGTTTTTGTTCGCGCGATATGCGTAACCCACGTAGTATCATCTATGACTTCATTCATGAAATTTTCGCCGCTATGGTAACCTAACGCCTTTAAGTCTTCTTGATTCTTGCTTTTAGGGAACGTATCACAATCCGAATAGGCGCATGAATCTGGGAATCTCTTTTGTACAAGTGTAAATTTTTTAGGCATGTATGTATCATGTATATATCTGCCATTGTCGATGCATATTTTCCAACTCCATGCAAGGCTATCCCATTTTACTCTTGTATACCCCGAAGGCTTGCTACCGCTTCTTTCAAAATGCGATTCCCAGGACCATCCAACCCCTTTTCGATATATCTGCATTATACCGGTATCAAAACCCGTTCTATTTTCGCATGGCATAAGGCTATCTCTGCAAGTATCTCTGGCTGATATCCTCATATCCCAATAATGATTCCATTGAGGGTTAAAAACATTAGGAGGTAAATCGCAATGGTTAGCCGAATCGGCACTTCCGGCGTATTCCTGCCAGGCCACCGCTCTAATACGATCTGTTCCTAGCCGAACGCTAAATTCGGCATTGGAAGGATCAGCATCAATCAGTATTTTATGTCTTATTGTATCCCCATTTGGAGCAATACTATCAGAATTGATTACAAATATATTGTTGATATTGTTCACATGTTCAAGTGCGCCTAACGCTTCAATAGTTAGTTTGCCACCTATCGCATATAGCGAATCATGATCAAGTTTGACAAGGCAGGTTTTTGAATTCGTCGGGAACGCGTTTGTCCATCGTACGTATGATGAATCGTTACGGAATATCCTTGGGTAACTTTTCTGGTTAGCTGTATCAGGAGGAAGATTTTCATTTGCTATCCAAAAGCTCCTATATCTATACCCCACACTATCAATTTTTTCTTTTAAATTTATCTCTTTGCCGGTGGCATCATCCTTAATAACCAAGAATACCGGCACATCCCCCGCTACTTTCATGCTGTCGTGATTGATGAACACGGTATCCCGCCAGGTCGTATCTGACGGCCAGCGCATCCCCTTAACGTCAACTTTGGGCAGGCATACTATCACCGAATCGCGGCTTGCCCTTACACAATTGGAATCGGCGCCAGTACATGTTATTTTCAACAAAGCAGTCGCGTACGATTATAATCCCAACAAACGACTATTCGCCATCTGTCCATACCACCAACTATTATCGCCTTCTATAAGGTTGAATGATATCAAAGAATCGGGCGTACTGGAAAGGCAAATATGCGCTTTAACCGAATCCGCATACAGTAATTGAGCCATTACATATAAAGGCGAATCGCCGGATATTACTGCTTCATCCGGTAATGGGTATGAGATAGAATCGGTAAAATAGGCTCGACATTTTTCCAATTGGCCACTCCCATCCAGCTCACAAAAACCCCTATGATAAGGGGCAATATCTTTATCCGATTTCACATACCCGATAAGCCCGGGGTGCGCCGGATCATTATTTGGTTCAAGATGCCCAAAACCCGCTGAAATAAATACCGAGTCGGTTTCAATTTGACTTCCGAATCCTGGCATATCTATACAGCCCCCCGGCATGTATATATATAACCGTCTGTATTTATATGGTCTTTCCCACAAATCTTCCGGGACAATCCAACCAGGCGGCAATAATAGTTGTTCATCCCCAGAATAATCGCCGAATCCCCAGAATATATGATAACTATTGTATAATTCCGTCGTTACTATATCTATAACGCCGTAGTGTTGTAATTCTCCTTGTTGCGTCTGGGCTTTTACAAACCAGCGAACCTCATTATCAACCAATGGTAAATCCTCAATAACGCAGAGATGATGGTAACTTGGCGGATTATTGTTCCAAGGCGAAGCATAAAGAGTTCCCGCCACCGCCAATACAAGAATCGTGATAAGCCTAATTTTCATAAGGTCCCCTTTCGCTTACCCTATTTATGGGTCTTCTATGCGCCACTATCAAGAAAAAAGTGGAAATTTGATAAAAAAGTTGATGAAACTTGACAATAAACGTAATGATGCAAATTAAACCTGCTACAAACCGGTAACTGATAACCCACAGCATGGAGCTTGTCGAAAAAGGTAATCGATTTATAAAATGGTATAGTTGCGAGGTTGGCGTAGGGGCGTGGCGGGTTGCGTCCCTATGGGTTAAGGACTATAAAAATTAATTTTCCTGTAATAAAATACCGGCGATAGAGGTTTTTCAACACACCCCAAGCCGTGGGATCGTAACTCCACGATATGCGCTCATATTTCCAAATCATCTATGGCCAGCGTTATGTTTTTAGGCTGCGACAGAATAATCCTACTGCTATCCTATCGAAAGACCAGGCGGCGCGGCAGCATCTATTGCGATTTCCCGATCTTTACATACTTACCCGGCGGCATTTTTTTGGGATTGCGGTTGTCATCGTGACAAGTGGCGCAATCCGGAGTTTTTTCGAATTTTTTATCGATATGGCAGTTTTCGCAATCGAGTTCCTGATGCGTCTCATCCAACTGGAATCCTGTTACCGCGTGACGGAATGTTTCTCGATTCCAGCCCGCGTGGCAGTTGGTGCAATCCTTATTTACCTTGGATATCCGTTTACCAGTAGGGTGACAGGCCCGGCAATCAAGTCTGTTATGAAACCGCCCGATTGACCATCCAGTTGACGCGTGCGAGAATGCCGGTCGTTCTTTGGTGTCGTGGCATTTATCGCACTGGTTTTGCGCGTGACAACCCGTACAGATAGCATGCACCTGTTCCATCGTTTTGGCGCTGGCGGCTGGTTTTTGCAAATCGTGGCAATAGCCGCAGTTTTCTTTCTGATGGCAATCCACGCAACGAAGGCCAAACAGGTCTATATGTTCCTTATGGTAAAACGTGACTATCGCTCCCTTGGGGTATGGAGTGACATATGTTTTCTTTTCCGGTGGAGTCAACAGCGGGTGGGATGCCCCCATAATATCGGTCGTGTCTTTTTTATTGGCGTTAAGCAGTGAATCACTTACTTCCAGATGACAGACGGAGCAATTGGTATCGTGCGCCCATTCGCGATGGCAACTCAAGCACTGGCGATGATAGGCGCCTTTCAAACTTGGCTGACGCAGATTTGTCGGGTTAGCCTGACCGCCATGGCAGGCTTCACAGGGCGGAATTCTTCCCGGTGGGCAGAAATGATGGCAGATTGAGCATCCCTGCCCCATCTCCGACATTTTGGCGTGTAGTTTGTGCTTAAATCGTACCGGTTCATATTGTTCGGCAATTTTCCCCAATAGCATCATATCCGGAGCTTCCATCGAGCCATGCGCCCCGGTTACCTGGGCCGTAAAGAGTCTTGGACATGGTTTAAGACAAGGAGTTTTAGCGGATGGTTTTTCGCAGGTGTGACAGTCAGTGCATTCGAGCTTGAATTTTTTCATAAGCTTTGAAACATCGTCCGCGCCCGCGTTATCCCAGAGGAAAAGTGAAATTAACAATATTATCGCGAACTTAATCGTTTGCATTGCTATTATTTTAGCGGCCATTTTGACCTCCAATCTGCCTGGGATATTTCTACGATGTTTTAGGGCTGCAAGCAAGCATTTTGTAATCC
>CAZTNJ010000063.1:6359-16088 GCA_964614835.1 uncultured Ignavibacteria bacterium
AATTACGAAAAGCCTTGTTAAATTCAGATTATTTGTTAATTTACGGCCTGGCGATATCATATTCCGAAAGGATTTGCGGAATAGAAGTGAACGGCGATATTCTTCATAAGCTTCAAGAAAGAATCAAGGAATTAACCGCGTTGCATAAAACCGCCCGGATTCTTCAAGCACAGTCGCTGTCGGTTCAGGAAGTACTTGATGAAGTGGTTCAAATTTTGCCGCATGCCTGGCAATACCCAGAAACAACAAGTGTCTCGATTTCCTATAAAGATTACAAGTCGTCCACGCCCAACTTCGCGGAAACTCCCTGGATGCAGACAGCCACGCTTGATACATCCGAAACCGAGCTTGGCGTAATCCAAGTCTGCTATGGGGAATCCCGTCCGATATCCGATGAAGGCCCTTTTCTTAAAGAAGAACGGGAATTGATCGAATCGATAGCCGAAATGCTGCGATCCTATTTCATCCGCCAGTCGGCAAGCGCGGCGCTTCAGGATGCCCATGATAAACTCGAAGAAGCGGTCGCCATTCGTACTCGCGAGCTAAGTCTTGCCAATGAGGCGTTACAAAGGCAAATCGTTGATTATCAAAACGCCGAAAAGAAAATCGAAACCTATCAGCGACAGCTCCGGCAATTGACATCGGAGCTTTCCTTAGCGGAAGCCCGCGAGCGTCGCGATATCGCCTCGGACCTGCACGATCATATCGGTCAGGGGTTGGCTTTTATAAAGATGAACATTTCGCAGTTGCGCGGAAATGCTATCTTTTGCGGTTTTGAAAATGTTCTCGATGAAATCATGGGATTACTTGACAGCACTATCCAGTACACTCGAAACCTGACTTTTGAAATCAGTCCGCCCGTGCTATACGAACTTGGGCTAGAATCGGCCTTAGACTGGTTGGCCGAACGATTTTCAAAAAAGCACAAACTAAAAATCCAAATTCAGAAAGTCGGTTCGATAAACGGCCTTCGGGAGGACCTACAAGTTACACTATTCAAATCGGCGCAAGAAATTTTGACCAACGCCGTAAAACATTCCGGGGCGGACAAAATTACAATTACTACGACCGGCAACGACAAGAATGTCAGTATCGAAATCACAGATAATGGCCGTGGATTTGACCCGGCAACATTGACCGCAGACAATATTACCAAGAATAATTCGGATTGTTCTATATTAGAGAACGACTTGACTATCTGGGGGGACAGGTTAGTATTATAACGGCTCCCGATAAAGGAACGAGGATAAGTCTGGTAGCTCCTCGATTATTGAAAGAAAAGGATAAATGAAATACAAAATACTAATAGCTGATGACCATCGGTTATTCCGGGATGGCCTGAAAGCGCTCTTAGAAAAACAGGCCGATATGCAGGTAGTTGGCGAAACCGCCGATGGAATCACCGCTGTGAAGGCTGTTCTGGAGAAAAAGCCGGATATTGTCCTGATGGATATCTCCATGCCCGAATTGAATGGTATCGAGGCAACCCGCCAGATTATGGAAAGCCGCCCGGAAACCAAAATCATTGTGCTGTCCATGCATTCCGATCAGCGTTATATAGCCGAATGTCTCAAGGCCGGGGCAGTCGGATATATCCTGAAGGATTGCCCTACCGAAGAACTGCTGGTAGCTATAAGGGCTGTGGCCAATAAACAGGTTTATCTATCCCGACAGATAACTGAATCGGTGGTGCGCGATTATATAAACCTGAATAAAGGCGGTTCGAGCCAGGTTTTTGCCATCCTTAGCCCAAGAGAGCGAGAAGTGCTACAGCTTCTGGCCGAAGGCAAAACCACCAAAGAAATGGCCGAGAAACTCAATGTCAGCGTTAAAACTATCGAAACTCATCGCAAGCAAATTATGGACAAGCTTAATATGCGAAGTATCGCCGAGCTGACCAAATACGCAATCCGCGAAGGTTTAACATCGTTGTAGACCGCATCCCGTATTTTATTCCCCCGTTTTAGACAAATCTTTATTCTGATTTTGTTATAGTTATCTGAACGACTAAGAATTTTAGCAGCCGGTTATCAGGATATCCCCGATTGACCCCAATTGGATAGTCTCATTCCTTAACTTGAGTGATTTGGAAATTAATGAGGATTTTGGAGGTTTAAGATGTTTGATACCGGCAATACCGGGTTCATGCTCGTGGCCACAAGCCTGGTCATGTTGATGACGCCCGGATTGGCATTCTTCTATGGCGGCCTGGTGGGACGAAAAAACGTTCTCACGATCATGATTCAGAGTTTTGTTTCGATGGGGGTCACCACTATCATCTGGTGGGCTTATGGTTATTCCCTATGTTTTTCCGGAGGTGTGGGTGGAGTTATAGGAAATCTCGACAAAGTCTTTTTGTCAGGCGTCACCCTCTGGACGCCATCACCGTTCGGTACCGGTAACATCCCCGAATTCGTGTTCATGGCTTATCAAATGATGTTCGCGATTATTACCCCCGCCTTAATCACCGGAGCTTTCTCGAATCGAATCAGATTCGGCGCATATCTGCTATTTTTGGTAGGGTGGCTCACCTTCGTATATTTTCCTTTTGTTCATATGGTTTGGGGCAATGGCCTCCTGGCCCATCTCGGCGTGCTTGATTTTGCTGGTGGTATCGTTGTGCACAATATAGCTGGGATGGCGGCACTGGCGTCGGTGCTTTATGTCGGTCGCCGCAAAGTAGGCGATAGTGTTCCCCATAGCATTCCACTTGTCGCATTAGGCACAGGCCTGCTCTGGTTCGGCTGGTACGGATTCAATGCCGGAAGCGAATTAAAAGTCGATGCTATAACCGGCTTGGCTTTTCTGAACACGGATATCGCGGCGTCATTCGCCGGTCCCACCTGGATGCTTTTGGCCTGGATTTTAGAAAAGAAACCTAAATTTCTTGGCCTGCTCACCGGCGCGGTTGCCGGTTTAGCGACGATTACCCCCTGCGCCGGCTTTGTAACTCCCACCAGCGCGGCTCTAATCGGAATCATCGCCGGTGTTGTTTGTTACATGGCGGTCAGCCTTAAAAACAGGCTTAAATGGGACGATGCTCTCGATGTCTGGGGCGTTCACGGAGTTGGTGGAGCGCTGGGTGTGATCTTGCTTGGCCTGTTGGCAAGTAAAGCAGTTAATGAAGCGGGCGCTAATGGTTTATTTCACGGCGATTCCCATTTCTTCGTAATCCAACTTCTGACAGTGATTGGCTCATCGATTTATGCTTTCGCTTTTACATTTGGGATGCTTTGGATAATAAACAAAATAACTCGCGTTAAAACGACTGTCGGCGAAGAGGAGCAGGGCCTCGACGCTTCATTGCATGGCGAATCGGCTTACGAAGGAATTTAACAAGAAATATATCGTTAGAGGATAAGTGATGAAAATAACGCAATCAACCTTAAGTATTCTTTTTATAGGATTATTCGGGATTTCGATTTCAGGCAGTGCCTGGGGAACGGCTTCCACTCATATATGGGGTCCATCAACTGATATCCAGGCATTCAAACTTTGGCATATAACCAGTGATTTTTATCTTCCGGTAAAACTCGATAACCACGGCAACCGAATTTCGACCGTTACCAATTTAGGATTGACCGTGGGTATTCTGCCGTTACAGAAAGTCAACGCCGAAATTGGATTCGACCATAAAAGCGGCCTGGGCGGTCTCGACAATTATCCTTACTATGGCAATTTCAAAATTGGTATTCCAGAAAACGCTTTTGGTAAATACTGGCCGTCGTTGGCGGTTGGGATGTTCGATTTCGGTTTCAAGAAAGATTACACCGATTTCAATATCATGTACGCCAAAATCGCCAAGACGATTTCAATCGGCAAAACCCAGCTTGGCCGCCTATCGGTGGGGTATTTCAGCGGCAACGAAGACCTTCTTTTTGACGGCGAAGGCGAAAAAGATAACAGCGGCGTCATGTTTGCCTGGGAAAAAACAATCAGCGAAATTTCCGACAAGCTCTGGTTCTGTGCCGAATACATGGGGAGCAACAGCGCTTACGGGACGCTTAATTTCGGCGCTGCCTGGAAATTTGCGCCCAACGTTTCGATGGTCGGAGGCTACGATATCGTCTCCGACGATGCTTTCGCCAATACGGCCACGATTCAGGTAGATATCGATTTTTCGATGTAAAAAATAAAGGGGCTACGTAGTTTCCTTATCTGTCAGGCGGGCGGTTTCCTGCTCAGGATACCGCCCGCTTAATTTAATACCATATAATCGTCACTCTATCATGGCTTTATGGAAAATCGGAAAGCCCCCTTCCGATTATTGCAACATCGGCAATTTCGCCCTCGTAGAATCTATAAAATCATAACAAAAAAAGAAGTTCACCAACAAACACAACCCTAAACCCATCAGCTTTCGCCCGGGCAAACTGCTGGTGATGTCGATTGTCGAAGAACTTATTGACGATTATCGATTTGTAATCGTACAATAAGAAAAATAAAACGTACCTTAACGAAAGGTATAACATGATTATTGCTATGGCTCTGCTGGTGAAAATCCTTATCGCTATAGGCATTATTCTGGTGGTCTTTATTCTTCCATCCGTAAAGAATATCGGCCCCACGGAAGTCGGCCTGGTCAGCAAAAGATTTTCATTCAAAAAACTCACCGATGAAAACCCAATCGCGTTCAAGGGCGAGGCCGGTTATCAGGCCGATCTCCTAATGCCGGGATTTAGATTTAAATTCTGGGTGCTTTACGCTGTCCAGAAATTCCCCTGGGTACAGGTTCCCGCCGGCGAAATCGGCGTGGTAATCGCTCAGGTTGGACAGCCTTTGCCGACCGGCGCTAAATCGGCTATCTACAAGAAGGATTTCGGCGATTTCACCCGCCTGCGCGAATTCGTGCTTGGCAGCGGCCAAAAAGGCGTTCAACGACCGGTGTTGCCTCCCGGAACGCTTGCCCCAATTCATCCGGTTGGTTTTCTGGTGATAACCCACCAGAAAGTTTACGGTATTCCTGTCGCGCCGGAGTATCAACGCCTCGCCGATAAAGGCCTATTGATTCCCAAATCTTTCGGGTTAGAACCTGATAAACTTATGGTCACACGGATTGAACCGCGACTGATGCCCGATATTCGCGATGTCGCCGAAACCGATGGCAGTATTCGAAGGGAACAAAAAAACAAAGTTATCGATATGGTCGGTATCGTTACGGTTTTTGAAGGTCAACCCTTAGAGGGCGGCGATATCGCCAGCCGGCTGGGTGGATTTAAAGATATAGAGCAACTAGAGTCCCAGCAAAACGTATCAGATTTACAGCTTCAAGAAACTTTGCTCGGAAGCAAAAACCATCTTCACAACAACTACCAGGATTTCCAGGCCTTCCTCGACAGCGGCGGCAAAATCGGCCTTCAGCACGACCCTTTGCTTTACGGCGCGTACAACCTGAATCCATTTCTGGTTTCGGTTGAACTTATGCCGATGCTGGTAGTCGAACAGGGACAGGTGGCCGTCATAAAAGCCTATGTCGGCTTGCCGACCGTTGATACATCCGGCGCCGAATTCAAGTACGGTTCGCTGGTTCGTCCCGGTCGTCGCGGTATCTGGCAGGAGGCGCTTCGCACCGGCAAGTATCCGATTAACCCGCACTGCTATGTCGCCGAAATCGTGCCGACTTCGATTTTGACGCTCAACTGGGCCGAGGCTATCTCGCAGGCCCATAACCTCGACCGCAACTTAAAACAGATTACCGCCAAGAGCCGCGAGGGATTTATCTTCAATATCGATTTGCAAGTGCAAATACATGTGCCCGACACAAAAGCCCCGCGGGTTATCTCGATGGTCGGCACGATGCAGAACCTTGTCAATGAGGTTTTACAGGCGGCGGTCGGCAACCATTTCCGCGACAAGATTCAAAGCATGCCGGCGGTTTCGTTTATCGAAACCCGTCAAGGCGTGCAGGAAGAGGCTTTTGACCATATTACGGATAAATTATCCGAATACCAGGTCGAAACCAAAGGCGTGTATATTCAGGATGTTATCCTGCCGGAGGCGCTCGTGGCTGTGTTGACTCAACGCGAAATCGCCAACCAGCAAATCGAGACTTTCAAGAAACAGCGCGAATCGCAAGAACAGCGTATCCTGATGGAAAACACCAAAGGTACCGCCGATATGCAGGCCGAACTGGCTAAATCGCGGGTCGAAATCGATATTAAAGGCAACCGCGCCAACGCTCGCAAGGCCGAGGCTGATGGCGAAGCCACATATATCGACAAGACCGGTACCGCTCAAGGCGCGAAAGTGCGGGCTATCGGTTTGGCGCGTGCCGAGGCGTTCGAACGGCAAGTATCGGCATTGGGACAGGTGCCTACCGCGATAGTCAACACGGTAACGGCGCTGGCCGAAAACGGAATTAAGATTATGCCCGATACATTAGTAACTGGTGGTGGCGGAGCCATGGAAGGGGCCCTGGCTACACTGATAGGATTCCTGAAAACGAATCAGCCGAAATCTACTGCGCCGGTCGCGAAAGTTTCCGGCGGCAAAACCGATCCGAAAGACTCGGAGAAAATGTAAGCGGAAAAAATGTTACTTGTGCGCGGCGTACGTCCTCGTGCGCCGCGTTACTATCGCATCGTTCCTCCTTGGCTAGAGAAATATTTTTTTCTACTTCAGATAGACAAGCTTAGTGGTACAGACGCCTCGTGTTGTCTTTAATTTGGCTATATATATCCCTGATGCCAACGGCTGCCCTAAACCATCCTTCGCATCCCATATCACCGAACCATCGCGTTTATCTTTCACCGGCAACGATTTTATCAATCTGCCGGAAATAGCATATATATCTATTTCACCTCCTTTATTATCGCTAAAAGTAATCTTTGTCGTCGAATTGAATGGATTTGGATAAGATTTTAATAAGCCGTATGATGTTGGTACTTGATCTTCATCAATGTCATTATCCGGGTCATAACGGCGGTAATAAATTTCGCGGTCCTGGCTGGATGGCCCATCTTCCTGCCAGACAAGATGTACTTTTCCGTTATCATATGAAAGCCAGGGGGTCATCGACCGGCCGGTAGTATTGCTTATCCTTTCTGACTGAGTCCAGGTCTGGCCGAGATTTGTACTTTTACTATATCCAATCTGCCAATTATCAGCAAAATTCCAGTCTGTCCAGGTAGCCCAAATTGTATCGCCAACAAAATCAATGGCTGGATCAGAAATATAATGACCGGTCACATTTTGAATTTCTGGTCCCCAACTATATCCCGAATCATTAGTTATTCTTATATAAAAACGTCCCGGATAATTATAATCCATCCAACCTGCCGCAAATGAACCATCAACCGGATTGCACGATGCACAAGCTGTTTGAGCCGGTCTACCGCCATTTTGGGATAAAAATGTTTTAGGTGACCAGGTTACTCCGCCATCAAGGCTGACTATCACCTGAGTTTCATAGGTTGTGTTTTCTGGAATTGGTACTGCGTTCCAAACAATATATAAAACTCCCCCACATTTTTTGATTATAAGTCCGTTACAATAATCCGGCGGCGAATAGGCCACTGTTTGTATGTTGCTCCAAGTCTGGCCCATATCGGACGAATATGTAAATCTAAATGGTATATTGCCTGTGGAATCTTGGCTATAACCATAGCATACTCCATAAATTGAATCACCACTTATTGTTCCGGCTCTTGGATTTCCATAACGCGAATTACTATTGAACATATATGCCGGTAAAGTCCAATTGTTACCATCCACGGATAATGAATAGCCTATATTTCCATATGCCGTAACCGGGTAATCTGCCCAGGCCGCAAAAATTCTTCCTGCATTTAAGGTCAATGCAACAAATGCAGTTTGATGACCAGCGGAATTAAGATTTATTAATTGTCCCCAGTTTTGCCCGCCGTCAATGCTTCGCATATAAGATACATTTTGGCTATCAGCCAATTGAAACCAAGCCAAATGGAGCGTATCATTTATAGCAATTATCTGGGGATTTATCTCAAAACCTCTATAGGTCAGCCTCACCGGTTCCGACCACCCGGCAAAGAGGGGAGTAGCCAGCAGGGTAGTTAACAATATAATTTGGTACAAATGCCGTCTCATCGCCCATTCTCCATTAATATTCTTGGAGCATAATCCCTACAATAATATATCATAAATTAACAGTTTGGCAATCCATTTTATTATGAGGCAAATGTTCCCTGCCCCTGAAGCCAAAGGAAAACTGTATGTTTGATTTTAATCGCGGAAAATAGTCTATCTTATAAACCGCAAGATATCGACTTTGGTTTGTCCAGCTAAAAATACATACGGCCCGGAAGCGCAAATATCATGGCAATTATCGCCATTCATAAACTGGTTGATTGTAACCATCGCGTCGCCCGATTTGTAATCCAACGCCATCGCGCCGCCGCTCGATGTCCCCAGCGACACGAACACGGCAGTTTCATTGGCGAATACGCCGGTTATGCCATAAGGGGAGGCCAGCCGCGATAAGAACTTGAGCGTATCGGGATCGGATATCGATAGCTTCACTAACTCCGCCGATGTGCCCACGAACACGAACGTGTCGATTATCGCTACGCACTGCCCCAGCCCGTTGATTCCGGTGTAACGGCTCCTTACCACCGGTGAATTTGGCGAGCCGACATCGATAAGAGTCACGCCCGAATTATCCATGGCGGCAACAAGTTGACCATACGCGTCCACATCGTTGGCGACCCCTCCGGTCATGGTTACGGTCGATAGCTGGCTGATTGTGTTGCCACTCACCGAGGCAATCTGCACCGCGTCGTTGTCAGCTATGTACAGTCGATTTCCCAGCGCCTTTACATTCCAACTGATTCCGGGCGTGTTGAGCACTCCGGCACCTTGTACGGAATTGGGATTGCTGACATCATACCGCTTGACTCCTTCATCGCCGAAAGCAACGGACAGGTAAGGATATTCGCTGTCCAATCCTTTGGCCTGTCCCGGCGATGAGATCGTAAATGCCGGCGAAGGGGATCCCGGAGATGCTACGTTAACGCCCAATACCGCGTTACCGCCGGTGGCAATATACAGATGGCCCCCCTCCGAGGCCACCCGCAAGGCCGGCGCGGCGGTTGCGTATGAAGCCAGATACTCCAACGTATCGGGCATGTAGTTAAGCGCCGTATAAATTGTTTCAGGGGAGCTTAGATAAATTGTGCTATTAAAAATCCCTTTGGCTGTAAGGCGAAGGCGGGAATTATCGGGATATTGATTAGCTCGTAATATATAGGTGAATATTTTCGTCGACACTCCGATTATCGTATCTTGCGCGGTGCTGTCGAAACCGACCGAATCGCCGTTCACATAAAACGCTACATAGGGGAATGTGTAAGCCGCCGCTTGTCGGGCGATAATTCTGATCGAATCTCTGACAACTGTGCCGGACAGCGGTTTTACTATCGCCAGCGGTCCGCCGGGAATCACCACCCGCACCGTAACCGAATCAGAATGATGGTTTTCGGTTCCATAGCCGAAAACTTGAAGCACATGATATGAATTGTGAAGATAATTGCCGGTGTACCATTTATATGAATATGGCGCCACCGTATCCGATATTACCGAATCGCCATCGATATAAAAATCTACCCGATAGAACGAATATTTGGTTCCGATAGCGGCTAAAACATTTACGGTGTCAGATACATCCGCGCCCGCCGATGGCGATGAAATAGCGATCGGTACATAGTTCGGCCCCGAGGTATTCGAATCGCAGGCCAACCAGACACACGCGCAAAC
>CAZTNJ010000064.1:0-16038 GCA_964614835.1 uncultured Ignavibacteria bacterium
ATCCCCTGGATATCCCGGATAAAGTTTTGGGACAGATGGGGAATCGGGTTCAACATGCGCTCCGGGCATTTACCCCCAGAGACCAAAAAGCGGTCCAATCAGCCGCCGAAACTTTCAGAGCCAATCCTGCTATTGATGTGGTTACGGCGATTACGGAATTATCCACGGGAGAAGCGTTGGTTTCGATGTTGGATGAAAAGGGTAGCCCTACTCCCGTTGAAAGGGCGTTTATTTTACCGCCGCAAGGTCATATTGGCGCGATACCGCCCGAAATTAGGGCAGGCATCATTCAACACTCGGACCTGTATGGTCGCTACGAGAAAATCCTCGACCGCGAGTCGGCCTATGAAAAGCTGAAAGCAAGAGCCGAACAATTGGAATCATCATCAGCCGAAAGCCTAAACCGGACGCAAAGCTCATCCCGAACCGCGAAACAACCAGCCAGCAATGCCGAAAAACTGGCTATGAGTGTCGCCCGCGCTGCCGGCAGCCAACTGGGGAGGCAGTTGGTTAGAGGCGTGCTCGGCTCTTTATTTGGCGGCCGCCGACGTTAAATTTGGCACTGATTGAATCGAGGAAATTGATATTTTTCCGGCAATTACATATAATTGATTGATTACAAATCGGTTAATTAGGGCACAGCCCAATCCGAAAATTATAAACGCAAACCAGGTTCTAAAGCAGGGCGTTTCGTCACTAATCAACATTAAATCAAAATTAGACGCCATATTCAAGTAAACAAAAAAGGGACAAGGGATAACTGCAAAAAACGCTTGACTTAACCTTGTGTTCGTTCTATCTATTCTTAGATACTATATTCATTTACCGGATGTGGTTTCAAAGAATGATTCGATCATTTTTTGTATCTTGTAGTGGCCATTTTAATAAATCGGATCCTGGAAGGGGATAATGGGTGATGAATATATCGGAGTTAAATAAAGATGCCAAAGAGGCGCTTGTTGGCGCCCAGGATATAGCCTTATCAAAAAGACATCTTGAAGTTGCGCCAGAGCACCTATTACTGGCTTTGTTGCGAAAAAGGACTGGCCGGGTTGAATCGTTGTTATCATATTTGGACAAGAATATCGTGTTGCTCCAATCAATAGTCGAATATGAATTGGAAGGGTTCCCAAAATCGGAAATCGCGAAACTCAAACTACCCAATTCGCCCCTAATCGAGGATATTGTCGCTGCCGCGGATGCTGAAAAGAACAATTTCAAGTCGCCTAAAATATCCGGCGAGCACCTGTTAATTGCGTTGCTTGATTCCGGCTCGGGCATATCATCCGAACTGATAAATAAACTCGGCGTGAGCAAAGGGGAACTATATCGCGCGATAGCTGAATTGGATGAGAATCCGGAAATTGCCCCGGTTTCCTCGCCGGAAATCAGCGGTTTCGTATCGGCTGGTAATTATTGCCGCGATTTAACCGCCATGGCCAAGGCCAAAAAGCTTGACCCCACGATTGGCGGCGACGATAAGATTATCGAAATTCTGCAAATATTAATCCGCCGCCATCGCTCAAATCCAGTGTTGGTTGGTTCGGATGGCGCCGGCAAAAGCGCGCTTCTGCGCGGACTGGCGCAAAGGATTGTGGAAGGGAACATCATTCCCGCCGTGAAAGGCAAAACCCTCCTCCAACTTGACCTAGACGAGATTACCGCCGGCATTAAGTATAGAGGAGAACTCGAAGAACGTTTTCGCGCAGTCCTGAATAACGTTAAGGAATCATCAAAAAACACGATACTGGTCATTGATGATTTCCATGAGTTGCTGAAAGCTTCACCGACAGGCGGACCACCGGAAATGATAGGACCGTTGAAGGCGTTTTTAGCCAGAGGCGAAGTAATTGTCATTGCCGCAACCAACGAGGAAGATTATACTCGTCATTTTAGCCTTGATAAAGCGCTGGCCGGAATGTTCCAGCGAGTAAATATACTGCCTCCCGCCCCCGAGCAGTGCAAAAAAATTATCGACGGAGTCCGGACTCGCTACGAGCATCATCATGGTTTAACTATTGCCGATGACGCCATCAACGAGGCGATAACCATGTCCAAACGTTATCTTGGGGGAAGAATAGCTCCGGCGGTGATTATCGATGTCTTAGATGAGGCGGCCTCGCAGTTCCGCCTTCTAACAGAAAACCTGCAAGCCAAGCTGACGAAAATAAAAGACGATCTGGCCGAAAGCGATGGCGATAAGCTTAAAGACAATTTTAACGAACTGAAAACGGTTTACGAATACTGCAACTATAAGCCGCAGATTAAATCTCAATTTGAGAAATTCCCCGAAGCGCCCCTGGAAAACAACGAGCTTATTGGGATAGCCGATACGTTGTCAAAACTACTATCAGGATTAAAAAAGGAAGTTAACTCCGATGAAGTCGCTCGAACTATTTCGCGGTGGACCGGTATTCCGTTAGCAAAAATGCGCGAGGATGAAGCCCTGAAAGTCTTAAACATGGAAGAGCATTTATCGCGCCGGGTTGTCGGACAATATGATGCTGTCCACGCGATCTCCGAGGCCGTGCGGAAAGCCAGAGCAGGTCTTAAAAGACCCAATCGACCGATTGGCGCTTTCATTTTTTTGGGTCCCACGGGAACCGGCAAAACCGAGTTGGCCAAAGCAATCGCCGAATTTTTATTTGATGATGAAAAGAATATTGTCCGTATGGACATGTCCGAATACATGGAGAAGCACAATGTCGCCAAGCTGATCGGCGCGCCCCCCGGCTATGTGGGGTATGAAGAAGGCGGAATATTGACTGAATCGGTAAGGCGGCAACCGTATTCCGTTGTTTTATTCGATGAAATCGAGAAGGCCCATATGGATATATTCAATATCCTGCTGCAATTGCTTGATGATGGGCGGCTAACAGATGGTAAAAATCGCACTGTAGATTTTTCCAACACAATCGTTATCCTAACATCCAATTATGGCGGGCCGCAGATAGTGGAAAAAGACCGTCGCGGCGAAAACTTCACGAGCGAGGAAATTCGAGAATTAATGCTGGCGAAATTTAAGCCGGAACTGATCAACAGGATTCAGGAAATAATCATTTTCCACACTCTGAATAAAGAATCGCTGGCCAATATCGTTAACATACAGGTGAATGAGATTCGCAAGCTTTTGGCCGATAAAAAAATCAGCTTTGATATAAAACCCGCGGCAATCGATAAGCTCGTTACCGAAGGTTATGATTTTGAAATGGGCGCGAGACCGCTTCAACGATTGATTGAAAAGCAAATTCTCTCCAAACTATCCGTCAAAATAATAACCGGCGAAATTAAAGAAAACGATAGTTTCGAAATTGATGTTGATAATAATGAATTTATAATAAACGTACTAGCTCGAGCTTGAATTTTCGAGGGCTTGAGGAACGGAGGAAAATTATGCCGGAAAACAAACCGCATGTCGGCGCGGAGGAAATTAAACAAGATTCGGGAGCTATTCCTATAGAGGGATTGCCATCGAACAAAACGCTATTTGTCACCAAATTAAACAATCAGGAGGCGGACCCAACCCCCATCAAGGCCACAAGCTTGAAAGAGGTTTTCGAGAAATTTCAACCTGAACAAGAAGTTACTATCACCAAGCAGGATGGATCTGAAGAGTCGATAAATCTAAAATTTCGCAAAATGGATGACTTCAATCCAAATAATATCATGGCTCAATCGCAAACGCTCACCGAATCGGCCATGGATCGGGAAATTTTGGATGATTTGGCTAAACAGCTCAATAAAAACGCGGCCCTAAAAAAACTAATGGCCGATCCGGCGAAGAAAAAGCTCTTCCTGGAGTTGCTCGAAAAGAACCTTGAATTACTGGGTGGCAGCACAACATCCTAATCAGTCGATAAAATTAATTTTGAATGTAATTATTTCGGAGGATACTCGATGGCGGAAGAAGAAAAACAACAATCAGGCGATAAAACCGAAAAGGCAGCGATAGGTTCGGCGCAGGAATCTCGGCCGGCGGTAGAAACAACTCAGCGCATCAGCGAAATTGTTGGCGAATTCGAAAAGGCAAAAATACCGTTCCAAAAGCTTGAACCATTAATGCCGCAGGTTAAGATGGCCAGCGGCGAAACCATGATGAGTTTGTCGGTATTAAATCCGGCCAAGAAAGAGGACCGGCATAAATTCATGACTCGGCCTCAATTCGATGTCGCCAGAAAAGTAATGATCAGACGTCTGAAACAATGGCATAAATTGCTGTCGTCATCAGATGACGTGGAAGAATTGCGCAATACGGCCAGTCTCGAAGCTCAAACGTTAGAAGAAAATATCAATTCGAACATGACCAGCATTTATGAGCAGATTAAGCCGCTTGAGACTTCTTACCGATCCATACAGCAGTTTTTCGCCAATAGTTCCCCTTCCGGCGACCCCGTAAATTCATTTTTCGCTAATGTCGGGCTCAATGATTTGATTGATCCTGATTCAGATAAGTTTGAAGAACTTGCGGACTACATCAAAAAACCCTTCAGAGCATTCAGCCTGAAAGATTGTTATTCGCTGATGGTTGTACCGGGTTTTTTGGAGGATATCCCGAATATCGATAAATTAGCGAAATTGGGCGAAGAAAACAAGGTGCATATCATTACCGACCTACCGAATTTCGAAACATTCCGGGAAGCCCAAGAACAGCTAAACGGCCCCGGCTTGGAAGGGCTGGCTGGATCGACGCCGGAGAAAGCACATATATCGGTGTTGGTCAATTGGGTTTTGGGCAGGCAGAAAAATCGTTATGAGCAGGAGGACCTCTGGCTGCCGCCATCATCGGTGCTGGCCGGGTTAATATATAGGCAAGATGAAGGAGTCGGCATGCAGCAGCCCTGTGCCGGCTACCAGTATGGCGCCAGCGATTCGGTCAAGGCCGTCAGGTTTGAGGTCGACAGGGCTGTCGGCGCCAAAGAATTTCTACTCAAAGGCGTTATCCCGACCGTTCTCTGGGATGCCAAGGTTAGATTTTTAGGCGATTGTTCGCTTTATAAAGGCGAATCTTACGATGTTTATGCCACCAAACGTACGGCCGATTATATCTCGAAAAATGTTTGCCATTATTTAAACAAACAAACATTTAAACTTATCGACAATACGCTATTGGATAGAGTCAAAAAGGACATCTATGATTTCTTGAGAGCAAATTCTGGCAAAGGTAAGCTTATAAGCGATTTTAAGCTCGAAGTTACCTCAACGCCGGAACAGCGCGCCAAGCATATTATCGATGTGAAATTAAATATTACGCCATTCACATCGGTAAGGCAGTTTGATGTCTATTTGACGGCAAAACAATCGGAAGAAGGCGATTTCACTGACGTGGAAATGAAATAAACGAACTTAGCAGGAGGTTTTTTTATGGCTCACACACCGGATTTAATTATCGAGGGTGAAAGAATTCCCAAGGTAAAAGAGGTTTCTTACGAAGTATCGACAACAAAAGACGTAAGAGGCAAGCCAAGCGATCAGGCCAGACTTCTCAGGATAAAAGTCGTCCGCGAGGCGGATGATTCCAACACGATTTTCCGCTGGGCCTGCCGTTCGACTAAGGATAATTTTAAAAAAGGAGAAATCATTTTTAAAAATCCTTCGGATGGCCAGGAAATGAAAAGGCTTACTTGGCAAGATGGATTCATTTCTAGTTACAAAGAAACCTACCCCGATTTCGAGAAAGCCAAATCAAATCAGATTTACGAGGAATTCGAGATTTCTGCCGAAAATGTTACGGTTGGCGATGCCGAATTGTTCGGCAACTGGGAAGATAGAATGTAGCAGCGCGGTTGCGATTTCCCGCAATCGCCCCAAATAAATCTACAGGCGGTCGGCAGAGAATAATTTAAAAGGCTGACCGCCGATAATTTGGAAACGACCAGGTTGAAGTTAATCCAAATTATTGTGGCCGTTGGCAAATATTTTCCGAATCATTGTTCGGTTTTTTAGACTCTTTAGCCGGGAGTGAAATATGACAGTATTCAGAGTAAATAAGTATGATAAGCCGACAATCATCAGGCGCTCCTCTGATTCGGACACCAACATGAAACCGGCCATCATCGAATTAAAAATTGACAATAAAGATGTGCCTAAAGTCGCCATAGAGGCGTTCCTGCTTGACCAAAAACTGGGCACCCATCATTCATTTATTATCGAATTGCGTCGTAAACCGGAACTGGAAAATGCATTCGGCAAAACAATGGAGTCTAATCTACAAACCTGGCTTTCAAAAACCCTCAGTATCAAGATTATCTCCGGCGACAAATCGGCCGGCGATAGCGGCGAGGTGAGATTCATTGGCACTATCACCTCCGTTGATTTCGAAAGCTCCGTTTCCAGCCTTGGCATAATACGGATTAGAGGATTCAGCCCGACAATTATGATGGATATCGCGGCCATGCATCGTATTTTTCATGATTCATCATCAGCGGATATAATTCATAAATTGATTAACGATGAAGGATTGCCAAACGCCAACGTAACGGTATCGGGCGGGGTGGTTCATTCTGGCTTGCTTGCCTATGGCGAAACCGCGTATCAGATGCTCAATTACCTGGCAAATTTAGAAGGTTGGTGGGCTTACTACGACGGCCTTAATTTTAACGTGGTAAAAGATTTTCCTAATTCAAATATCGAATTGAAAGCCAATCAGCTCGGCTCATTCTCGGTTGAGTTGGACGCAACCCGGAAAAAAGATTACGCGATAAGATCTTTCGAATTCCTGAAAGGTAATTGGTTCCAGTCGAATAGCCCCAAGCCTTCGACATCCGGAATGGCTTTGGGCAAAACGGCTGGCGCGGCCGCTCCCATATCAAACTCAAAAGAGAAAATCATATTGCCGATTAATCTCGGCTCGCAAAAGCATGCCGATCAGAGCGTTGAGACGACCTTTCGCCAAACTTACGCGCGGTTATTACACGCGGTTGGTTCAACCGATAGAATAGGCATAATTCCAGGCAAGAGCCTCAAATTAAAGTGGGAAGTCGCCCATAAGCAAACCGAAAGCCGCAGCGAAGAAAGCCTTAGCGGAGTATACTTAATTGTGGGGGCCAAACACTCTTACGCCGATGGCAAATACTACTGCGATTTTACATGCGTAGCCAGAGACCTGGCTTACCCTTATTATCAAATAAATGAATTCCCCGAGCAGATAATTGAAATCGGCACCGTTACCGACAACAATGATCCCGAAAATCTCGGTCGAATCAAGGTTAGATTCGATTGGGATACCAATGATGATTCGGAGTCGCCATTTTTACGTTTATGTACCCCGCATGCCGGAGGGACTCCTCACGGCTTGTGGTTCATTCCCGAACTAAATGACCGGGTAGTTGTATCAATTCGCGGACGCCATCTAGAAAACGCCGTGGCCATTGGATCGGTTCATGATGGCTCGTTGAAACCGCGGGGAGATTTACCCAGCCAGGATAATAATAACAAATCGATACTAACAAGAGCCGGCAACGAGATACTATTTAAGGATGATAAGGATAAAGAACAGATAATCATAAAGGCAAAAAACGGCCAGTGTCAGATGACATATGATGCCGCGAATGGCAGCGAGAATATTAAAATAGATGTAAAAGACTCGGCGACTATATCATTGGATGGAAAAGGCAAAGTGGCAATCCAAACAAGCAATTCATCCTGTAAAATTTCGATGGATTCGGCGGCTCCCGGAATTACGATAGAATCGACGCAAGGGACAATCGATTTAAAGGCAATGAATATAAATATCGAGGGCAGCGCCGGGATAAAAATTAAATCGAATGGGCCAATCAGCGAGGAAGCGGCGGCCAATTATACGATTCAAGGGGCAATGGTTGAGGTTAAGGGCGGATTAATAAAGCTAAACTAATGTTGTTAGTGTTTTTATCTATTTATCGATGAGTCAATTATATCTTGAATTACCGCTCCAATTCGATGGAATGCGGTTTAAAACCCTTTCTCTGGTAGAATCAATTACTAACCTTGTTACGATTATCGTATCGACCCCCCGTGGGTCGGCCGATTGCGATCATTTTTTCGGAACCCTGCAATTGGCGCCCGACAAATCTTTAATCGAACTCGCCAGTATCAAAGAAGAATTAGCCCGGACAATTAAGGAAGCTATCGAAAGAAATGAACCTCGCCTTGATAAAGTTAACGTAAAAGTTTCCGGCGGGCCCAAACCCGATAAATCGGGAGTGGCGCCCTTAAAAATAGAATTGACGGCGGTGATTACCGACAGCGGTAAAAGTTTCAAATTAGAAAAAGCATTATCGGAGGACTACTATCGAACGCCATTTCCAGGGAGAGTGGGTTGAGAATTTAACCCAGGATGAATTTCTTGAGCGGCTGATTAGCGACGCTCGACATTTCTGGCCGGATTTTCCCAGTTCGCCATTGCAGATGGATCCCGTTATCCATATGATTTTTAAGGCGATGGCAATTCGGCTTAAGGAAGTCAACGACAAAATCAACAACATTTCCAACGCGGTTGTTCGCGATTTAGCCTGTCGGCTTTTCTTCGATGGTTTGCTCCACCCGATACCGTCATCGACAGTTCTAAAATTCGTATGCGGGCAAACACAAACAAGTATAGATAATTTTCTTGAGGCCTATTGGATTAATACATCAATTCGCCAAAGTCCTACATATTATTTCTCGCCATTAGAATCAAAAACCATTCAACCTGTGGAAGCGGTTATAGCTCTGGCCAAAACCAGCGATTCTGCCAAGACCCTCTGGTGCAATCCCCTCTGGCGCGGCAAGAACCATTTTTTGACAAATTTTAATTTATCCAATATTCGATACAATATAGACGAGAAAGACACGATTTATATCGGATTAAAAATAAATAACGCCGAAACGCAAATTCCGGCTCTGGAGCTATTTGTATCTGGGGCGCCCGAGCTATTGGGTTTAATGCGCTGGGGACGCTGGAGTTTCACTGAAAGCGGCAACATTTTCGGAAAGCCTCATTATCCCGGAGAGGAAACCATCAAAAAAATCGAAAAAGAAAAAGCCAAACCGCAGATATCAGTATGGGGACATAATTATTTCCCATATGAACATCTTAACGAATATCGTGATAATTTCTTTATGGTTCCGGGCGGCAATATTGGCAAAATACCGGAAGATTTAAAAGCCGCTTTTTGGGGACAGGAATCAGGTTTCTGGGATGATGTTGAGCCGCTCTATTGGATAAAGATCGAATCGGATAAGCGCATCGCCAAATCGATACTGAATACATTTGAGTTGGCGGCCACCAATTGCGTCGTCGCCATCAATGCTCACGGGCAAAAACAGAGTAACTTTTACAATGGCCCGGGCGCCATGACAATAGAATTGCAGGCTTTAGCCAGCGAGGTTTATGAAATTATAAGTATCGATGATAACCATGGCCGGGTTTATTCCAACGTATATGCCCTGAATCGCGATGGAGATCCTGATTGTCGATATGTTCCTCGGATTAAAGGAAACCTGCTTGAATTGATAATTAATCCGCCATTACAAGCCGCGACTCCAGATCGTTTTTATGTGCATTACCGGACAAGCAGCGGTACTGCTGGTAATGGTATTTTACCGGGGTTAATTAACGCCCTTTACAATCCCCAACCTGGAATAGAGTCGGTGGTCAACCTGACCATATCCAGGGGCGGCGTTAACGCTAAATCATTTGATGATATGGTTGATATCTTCATGCAGGTACTTCGATCTCATAATCGGGCTATAGTCGCCACCGATTACGAATCTCTCGCTCTGGCTTTTGACCAGCGGATTAAATCGGCCAATCCTCGCCTTGGTTCCTGCATAAAAAACGGAATTCTACATCGTTGCATCGAAATTGAGCTTGATCTCGGCGAATATAGGTTCGAGCCAGCCGAGGAAGGTCGTCTGTTTCTGGCGCGACTTCAAAGATACCTCGAATCAAAAAGCCCTATGGGGACCGCGGTAGTGGCGAAATTGGCAAAATGAGCGAACAATTTATCCCATTCAAGATGCCTAACCTTGCGGATCGTTCCGAAGGTCAATCTGTCACTCTCAAAGACAGTTATATCTATCTGCGGATGATGGGATTCCCCGACAGGGATATTTTTATATATCCGGAAGGGGAATTTGGGAATTTTAAGGGGGAGGTTTTGCGGCAAAAACCCGAAACCGGAGAAATGGTACATCCCGGCGATAAAATCTTTTTAGTCGCGGCGGTTGCCGGAATAAGCGAATTGATGCCGGACTTATTCACTGACCATAATGACAATGTTTTTGAGGATGAATTCAATGCTCGCCAGGGAACCCGTCGTTTATTCGCTATATTCGACAGTATTTTCATTAAAATGCTGTGTCGTCTTGAGTGGATACGCGATATCTACGCCGGCATATATCCATCAGAATCACTAATCGATCATTTGAGCGAACTGCTGAAGATGCCCGAACGTGATATGCCGAAAATACCTAAGGAAGTGATAGCATATATCCTGCCCCGTCTTTACGGTTATCTGGCCACCGAGGGAGCGTTTCAAGTATATATGCAAACAACCATGGGATTATCCTGCGCTTGTTCCGCGGCCGATTCGCAATGGTTTTCAATACCCGAGCAAGCGCGTTGTATTTTGGGTAAAAATGGTCATCTGGGAGAGGATTATTATATAGGAGACAGATTTAAAGGCGCATACCCTTCACTGAACATCAATCTGGCCATTGAAAAATTAACCGACATTGAAAATATTATCCCCGGCGGCCCCGATAATGCGCTTTTGGCCGCAATTTTGCGACTTAATCTGCCGGGACAAACGGAAAGCTATTCGATCGATATTGAACCGCTTGGCGATAAGTTAAGATTCGAAAACGGCAAAGCCTACCTTGGTTATAATACTGTGCTAAAGGGAATAACTAATAAAAGAAATTGACATTAAAATTTGGCTGAGCTATTTTGATAACAATCTAAAAGCAAATCCGCTTTTATGTTTAGGGTAAAAAACTAATGGACGAAACAAGAAAATCCGGAAGGCTGCTATCGGTTAACTGGGAAGATGGCATGCTGGTTAAAGCAGGCCATTTGATTGACCAGGAAGCTTATTTTGAAGAATTGAATCGCTGGGTTATCCGGCATTGCGTTAATTATTATGGCTTGGCCAGATTAGCCAACGCCAACATGTATCCATTAGATATAAGGGTTGAACATGATGGCCAAAACTGGGTAATCGTGCTTTCGAGATGCCTTGGTTTAACCGCCAGCGGCGGCATTATTCAAATCGATAGTCAATTAGACAATACTATCCAATCGGCGTCAATTTTGCCGAGTGAGCGTTCTGGCTTGCCCGTTTATGTACATGTAAAACCTGCCAAAGTGGGAGTCGGTTTGCCTTCGGGTAGCGATGAGCCGATGCGAAGACCATATCGCGGCTTCGATTACGAAATCTTAATCGGCCAGTTATCCCATGTCGATCCCGCAGAGTGTTTACAAATTGGAATAATAAATTTCACTGACGGCAAGCCGCAATTATCGCCCGATTACATACCGCCGGCAATGACTACGTCAGCCCACCCGTTACTTGCTGAACAAAACCGCCGCTTGATTGGACTTCTAACAGTAATACAGCAAAGCGCAGTAAGCGGTTTTCAGGCGTTTGCAGCCGTGGTTCAGGACAAGCCCGGCAAATTCGGTATTGAACACACCTGGTTGCGAGATATGCTTGCCAGTCTGGCTATTCAGTTGGGCGGGTTACTCAAAATTCACCCAAATCCGGATGTCGCGGTGGCTCCCCACGAATTGATGGATTTCTATAAGAGAATTTTCGGTATGGTCGAAGCGATGCTTGAAACCTATCATGATGCCGCGGTTCTGCTAAAAAAGAAGTATGGCGAGAACGACTTATATAAGCGATTCATAGCGGACATGCGAGAATTCGTAAATTCGAAATATAACCACAATGAACTCGGGCAGCAAACTGCTCGGCTGATTAAATTGATGAATGACTTTGCCGAGTTCGTGAATTTGATAAAAAACCTCGCCGGGGCGCTTCCCCAGGTTGGCCAGGTGCTGGCATACCGCAATCGGGAATACCGCCTTCAGCAATTCGCCAGTGTCCAAAGCCAGATAGAACGCGATGGCGTTACCATGAAGATAGATGGGCTGGGAAGTATCGTATCGCGCGATATTTTGGTGAGTATCAGCCGAGATTTATTCACCGGTGTGGATTATCGTTATATTATGGTTAAAATCGGCCTGAACGAGAACAATATTCCCGGCAGGATGGATCCGGTTTATGTTGATGCCGACGGATCGCCAGGAAACTTGATATTCAAACCGATGGATGATTTAGCCGATTCATCCATAACTACGGTAAATTTGAATTTCCGCGGCAATTTCAACGCGCAGGATTTGAAGGCGGCCGCCAAAGACATGATAAATGTGTACATCTATTAGGTGATTTTTATGGCTGATTATGACCGACATAAAGGGATCCCAATTCTTTTTAATTATATCGCCGATTACGAAGCCGGCAGAAAATTCGAAACCAATGAATTTATCAATTACTTTGAAAATGTGATGGCTCATCTGCGCACGGTTCAAGATCGCAACAATCTCGAAATCGTGAAAAACGCCGACGAGATGCTTCTGGCCGAAATCGATAAAGTGCCTTTCACATCGCCTAAAGGTGGCACCGACATCAGGTATTTTTCGGCGCATTTATTGGCGACCGCTTTTCCGATTTTGATACCAATGGCAGCCCAATATCAAAACGCGTACAGGTATTGTTTCAAATTAAGACAGAAGAAGGCCGATATTGATTTCCTGGAATTGGAATTGTCTTCCTATTTGCTTGACCGCGATCTTTTAAAACGCGGTGATGATTTAAGATACTATTTCCTTTCAAAAATCGCCGAAATCCAGAATTTTGCCCACGATCCCAACGTTCTTGAAGAACCCGAATATCAGAACCTGGATAAATTAGAGACCCTGCCTCCATCCCGGCTGTTCCTGGCATTGCGCCGGCGAAACCTTAAAACCGATGTGTCAATTCTTCTTCAGAATAAACAATTACCCGAACATAAGCTTTCGGAGTATCGCGTTTTCTCAAAACTGGCCGAATCGAACCTGGTTTATCGCGACATTCTTTTGAAGATGGGTTATTTAAATCCCAAAATAAGTTTCGGCGGCAGACTCAAACAATGGATAATGACGATATTGCACTTCATCATGGGTTTATTCCGGGCGCCGCGCTACATCTGGTTTGTTCTTAATAAAAGTCGCGGTAATCTGGTATTTTTCCTCGCTTGTTTTCTGTTTGCGTTAGTAATAGTTCTGGCTTTTGTTAAACTTATGGGGCAGTATCGTCATAAGCTTTTTATCGAGCTAAATCGAGGTATCGAGGAAATCAGGCGTTAGCCGGTCTTATAAACGAAAGATTATAAATGGGACTATCGGGAATATTTAAAAAAGCCGGACAGGTTAAAAAGAAAACCGAGCAAGCCGGAGATAAGGGCGAACAGCTCGACAAATCGTTATATCGGATAGGCATCTATGGTCATAAGGGGGTTGGGAAAACGGTTTTCTTCACCATTGTATATGCCTTTTCCAAGAAACAGGAAGATTTCGAACTGATGGCCCTCGGCGAAACCCAGGAGATATTAGAAGAAAAATTTAATTTGATGAGGGGCAAGGGGATGGATTTAAAAACCGGCCAGGCAATCGAATCCAGAAGGTTCCCACCCCTATCCACCGGTGAACAGAAGCTCGATTTTGAGGTCAGGGTCGGCAAAAACACGATTGTGCCGGTAACAACCATGGATTACTCCGGCGAGTTGATTTATATCGATACCCGGGGCGAGCTTAAGCAAAGCCTCATTGACTTTTTTAAAAATTGCGAATGTGTTCTGTTTTTTATCGACCCGGAAGGACTCCAGAATGAAGCCGAGCGATCAAATCGAATCGCCGCCTTTACCGACTTGATAGCCCAGTTATCCGGGCGGGATAAAAGATTGAAAATGCCGGTTGGGTTGGTTATCACCAAGGCTGATGAATTAGCTAGCTTCAAATCTGCCGAACAAAGCGTGCTAATTGGCATGGGTAATGGCTATATCCGGGCTTTAAACTTCGCCGGTTTACTTAGAGGAGTGCTCAAACAACGTAATGTCGCCTCCCGGCCCGAATGGAAAAAAGAACTGGAATCGATTCTCAATCGTCTCGAATCATTCTTCAAACCTTTACTCAACCGGACGATGGATTTTCAGGTCTTTTTCGTGTCCTCGACCGGCAACAATCCCGAAATTATCTCCGACGCCTCGGGTGATAAAGTCAGAGTCCCACCGCAGGATTTAAGCCCGCTTGGCGTTTCTTTCCCCCTGCGCTGGGCAATCAACAGAATAAGCTCTTATCGTCAATCAATCGTCCATTGGGCTATTCTCAAGTGGACATTTTTAATCGTCGCGTTAATTATCAATTTGGTGGCCCTGGCCAATATCTATAACGGCATGAAGATTCGCTCGTTGATATGGGATATCAAAAATACCGGCGGCGCTTATTCGGAAGTAAATAGAAGTATTGCCAGACGATATGAAAAATACGCCAACAATATCATCATTAAATTATTTTTTAGCGAATTTAGAGCTAAAGCAATGGCCGAAGCCAAGTACTTCTCAACAACAGGGGCTAATCAAGCCCATTCAGAACTGGAAAGTCAGTTCAAGGCGACCATAAAAGCGTGGGACACTAAGATGACCGGGATCAACAATCAGGATACGGCCGCTTATAATAAAGGGCTCATGGCGGGCGATTCGCTTCTGGATAAAGCAACGGATATCATCAAAGGCGTATCAGACCAGGTTCTGAAGAAATCGATGGAAGACCAGATATCCGCCCGAAGACAACGACGGACCGCCATGCCTTCCGGCGCCGATCTGGCGGCTAAACAAACATTAGCAAATGACTACCAGCAGTTGGTCAGGGATTTTAAAGACCGGCTGGCTGTTCTTGATTATGATTATCTTTTAAATAAAGATAAATTTCCGGCGGTCTTGCAGGCTTTTAAGGACACTAAGCTGACGCCTTTGGCAAACGATCCGGCCGCTGCCGCATACTCGCGGAAAATAACCGCATATTTGGATGGCGTCACGATGATTGAACGCGGAACGATTCTTATTCCATTCCGAATAATTGGCGCTGATGGCGGGCAATCGGGATATACTATATCATTTGGCGGGGCACAGGAATTTTCACCCGGCGATTTGGAAAGCTCGCGGACGGATTTGCAATTACGAGTGCCTGTCGTAAGCCAGAATGTACAGATTATTTTGTCTAAAGCTGGCGCACCCGTTCCCGGCGGAGCGTTTCCGATAAAACCCGGGTATCATATACTGACTTTGAATGGCCAGAAAATACCGTTTGTCGACAAAAATATCAACATCCAATTGTTGTTCAACTTGAACGAATTTCATTCATATTTCAAGGACAAATTATAATTGACGGGCGGCTTTGCAAACGATATCGTCATCGATAATTTGGTATATGGGGCATTTCCCAGTCAGAGAATGGGACAACAGGTGGTTGGGAAATCCACTGGCATTACTGACGATATCGAACAGGAAATTGTTGAATTCTGTAATACCTGGGGCGATTGCCGCAATCTGAAATTTCGTCGCTCACTTAATCAATTCCCTCTTAAATCTCGTTTGCGCGATGGCCGAAAAGCTATAGCCGTTGTCAAGGTTACCAATGCTGGCAAAGACAGCATAGGCCGCGAGGGAACCCTGGTTCGCCATGCCCTGGTTTTGGCCGAATCCGATTATCGTTATCTGGAATTTAATCCCTTTGTTTTGGAATCGCAGGGAATATTCTTAACGGTCTGGACTCGTTTATGCGATTGCCAGATTATCAACCTCAAACGCGACTCAATTCCGCCGGCTGATTTATCTGAGGTGCCGCGGTTATTTTATGGGGCGTTGAAATTGTACGCCGCTACAGTCATATCGGGGGGCGAGATATATGTATATCTTAACAACCAAATCCAAACGGCGGAAGATATGATTTATTATCTTATCAAAGTATTGCCGCTGGAA
>CAZTNJ010000065.1:0-15948 GCA_964614835.1 uncultured Ignavibacteria bacterium
AAAAATAAATAAAAATAATTTTTGGTTTTTATCAATTAGGTTTTGTTGGTATTATATCCAGCGGTAAGCAATTAATCACGCCCCGTTTTGGTTTTGCGGCGCTTTATCTGGGTTGGGGACTTGTGGGAATCGGTTGGGTTCAGGTCATCGGATCGCTTATCACTTTATTGATTATTAGAGCAGTTATTCGAAACAAAATAGGCGCGCGATTCAGCTTGGAAATTTCGCCCAAAATTATCTCCCTGTATAAACAATCGATTCCTCTGGGTATAGTGGCGATAATTCTTGTGTTCTATAATAGAGCTAATTTTACTCTGGTTTCATTTTTTTCGGGCGATAGCGCCGCCGGGATATATAACGCGGCTTTCGCATTGATAAATGGAATCGCGTTGCTGGTATCGACGTTTACAACAGTATTGCTGCCGCGCTTCTCAGCGCTTTGGGATAATGATAATCAAACTTTAAAAAACCTTTATAGCGTGGCATTCAGGTACTTATTGATTTTAGGAATGGGAATAGCGTTTGGGCTTATTGTTCTGGCCAGACCAATAATCTCCGCGCTCTTCTCTGATAAGTATGTTGAATCGGCCCGACCTTTATTAATATTATCCTTTGCCGGTATTTTTCTCTTTTTAAATTCGCTTCAACAGGTACTTATGATGGCGCGGAGCGCCAACAGTAAATTAATCAGGATGGTAGTAATATCGTCGGTGGTGAATTTAATTACGGCTCTTGTTCTAATACCTGATATCGGCTATGATGGCGCGGCCATCGCGATGCTGTCCGGAGAAATGCTGGGATTTATATATGGAATTACAATCAATAAGGGTTTATTGGATATAAAAAGGTCTGGGATATTTACTATTCAATCTCTGGCCGCTTCGATTGCCATGCTGATTGTTTTAAGATACTTCAACACGGTGCCGTTGGTATTCTCTGTTATATCAGCGATAGCGGTTTATATTATAATATTAATAATAGTTGGCGGGCTTACGAAAAACGATTTGGCCATATTGGTTGGGGCGTTTAAAAAATGAGAGTGGTTTTGGCGCATGATTGGATTACCGGAGCCAGTCAAGAGTTGCGCGCGCTGCAATCGTTGGCGGCCCTTTTTCCGGAATCGAAAATCGCGACGATGTTTTATGACCATCGCCATCTCCCCCCCGACATATCGAAGCATCAAATTGAAACATCGTTCTTACAGAATATTCCCGGCAAAGCCAGGTATTCTTATCATCTGATGCCAATTTATATTCGGGCAATCCGGAAGTTCAGGTTTAGCGATTTCGATTTGCTGATTTCGAACACGCGGGGATACGCCAAAGGCATTGCGGTTCCGGATTCGGTTTTGCACATCTGCTATCTTCATCAACCGCTGCCGTTTGCCTGGCAATCGCTCGACTTACATTTTCCTAAAAAAGAGATCAATCGGGTACGCTATAAATTTATCGCGAATTTATCAGCCAAATTTAGACAATGGGACCTGGAATCCGCCAGGCGAGTTCATTTGTTTTTGGCAGATTGCGAGGAGACCGCGCAGTTGATCATGCATTATTATAATCGCCCATCAAAGGTAATATATCCGCCAGTAGATACCGATTATTTTACTCCCGAGCCATCGGTTAAAAGAGATTTCTTCTTGATGGTCGGGCCAATAGCGCGAAATCGGCGAATTGAAATAGCTATTGAAGCGTTTCGAGACATTAGAGAAAAGTTGATAATTGCGGGCGCCGGTAGGGATTTTTATCGAATGGTAAATTTATCTTCCGCCAATGTGAGTTTTACCGGACATGCCGATGATGATAAATTACGGCAACTATATCGCGATTGCAGGGCGCTCATTTTGACATCGAATAACAGTTTCAATATGGCCGCGATCGAGGCGGCCGCTTGCGGTAAGCCGGTAATTTCGCTGGGTGGCGGCCATTTTGAAGAGGCAAGTGGTAGACAAAAGGGTGTCCGGAGCGCCAAATTCAATATAAATGATAAAGGGATTTACGCCGATGAGTGTTCTGTTTCGGCGCTTAAGGAGGCACTTAAGATATTTAATCAATCGAGTTTCAATTCCGAGCTTTTGCGCCAGAAGAGCTTACATTATTCCAAGCAGGAATTTTTTAGGCATATGCGGGATTTTTTGGCCGAGGCTTACAGCCTTTTTCGGCAAGATGGCAAATTAAACTTTGAGCAAAGGCTATTATGCTGATTTCTTCCGAAAAAGGGCTTGACTTTTGCATAACAATAGATAATTTGGCATAGATTGAAGGAATAGAGGACGGAAAAAATGGAGCAAAAAGCAAAACCCGCCAAAAAAGCGGCTGGTAAGAAAGTATCTGAAAGTCTTGGTTTTGGCCGGGTTAATTATTATCTGATGGCGCTTGGTCTGGCGTTTATCGTGATAGGCTACATTGCTTTGGCAAGCGGTTCTATCACATTGGCGCCAATACTATTGGTACTGGGTTATTGCGTAATTCTTCCCGTGGCTATACTTATTAAGGATCGCTGGTCGAACAAAGCCGCCGAAATTCCTTCGGAAAACTAACCGTTTCGATATTGTCGAACCGGCTGATAAGTTCTTTGGAAAGCTATCCGATTTAGGGGCCGTAGTTCAGTTTGGTTAGAACGTCTGCCTGTCACGCAGAAGGCCGCGAGTTCGAGTCTCGTCGGCCCCGCTTTTTATATCTCGTTGGCTCCCAATAAATAACGGTGAATCTTGACACATGAGGTTTCCTCACTCTCCGCAAACTCTCAAGCCATTCAGTCTTTTGACTTGACAAAGTTACCCAATCTGGGTACATTCTTACCCTAAATGGGTACGAAGACAAAAGATTTATCGGCAGCTCTGTTTCCAGGAACGAAACGCAAGATACTCGCGCTGTTCTTTCTCAACCCAGACAAGGAGTATTATTTCTCCGAAGTCGTTCGATTGACGGGTACTCGCCAGGGCGTGATTCAGCGAGAGCTGAAGAACCTTACCGAAGCAGATATCCTCACATCGGAGAAAAGAGGCCGGCAGAAATTCTATACCGTCAATCGAAAGCACCCCGTCTTCCAGGACCTTCGGAATGTTGTTTTCAAGACATATGGTGTCATAGGAAGAATTCGGGAAGCGCTCGAACCGATTGGGGAAGACATCAAGATTGCATTCGTCTATGGGTCGTTCGCCAGAGGCGAGGAGGTTTCGAGCAGCGACCTTGACCTGTTTGTTGTTGGGAATATTCAGCTTGATGAATTAGTGAGCCCGCTTTCTAATGTCGAGCAAGCAATCGGGCGAGAAATCAACCCTACTTTGATCTCAGCAGCAGAGTTCAAGAAGAAGTGGTCACTGAAGAACCATTTCATTAGATCAATAGCCAAAACTGAGAAGGAATTCATTATCGGATCTGAGGATGAGTTTAGACGATTGGCTGAATAACCGTTGGCTTCACCGTCACGAAACCAGCGCTGGCGAAATCCAGGCGCTGCTGCTCAGTGCCGAGGAAGACATCCGCAGTGCTGAGATCGAAGGCATTGCCGCCGGATGGCGACTGAACATGGCATACACGGCGGCGTTGCGATATGCTCGGGCGGCATTGTATGCGTATGGCTACCGTCCGGCGCGTGAGCGGGAGCACGAACGAACCATCGATTCGCTGACTTACACCGTGCCCTCGATTGAGACCGACACGATAAAGCTACTGCACAAAATCAGAAAGATGCGCCATACAGCGACATATGATTCAGCCGATATGATTTCTGATGCTGAAGCGGATGCAGCAATGAGAGTCGCCAATGATTTGAGCCAACACGTGAGAACTTGGTTCCGGGAAAATCATCCGGAGTACCTCAAGTAGCAGGATCGCCGGATCTAATGAGAGTTGGCCGCCGATTTCTGACCTCCTTCAGGAAGTTGAGAGATGATTTTTCGGATTACACAAAAGCTCGCTAAGAAGATAAAAGTTGTGCCGGTCGCGGCCCTGCCGCCGCATGACAATCCGCTGCTTGACTGAACAGCCAACCTGTTCATGGTATCGCGCTGGAAGTGTATTATTCTCACCAACTCAGCGAGTTTACATTCAGTCGTTATCCCAGGTAAGGGTGTTCCGAACGAGCATGCGCTTGTAGAACAGGGCATGAAGGCTTTGGACGACTGCCTTAGGGGCGATGGCATTCTGGGGCTGTATGAATTCGGTATCGCTCCGGTAATTGACTCAGCCCGTTTCTGCAAAGCAGGTGACAAGAGCGTGCTTGCTTCGATAAACCAGATAGTTTTTCAAGTCAAATGTGACCTGTTGGAAATGGGACATCCCCTCCCTTTGGTAAACCGGCAATTAAACAGGGTACCGATGTCAACGCTGAAGTACCACTACGCTGTCGAAGCATTTCTTGCCCTTGCCGAGCCGCCGCGAGGGTAATCCTGCTTGGTTATCGTATTGTTTTCCAGCGGGTTCCGCTAACCATAGAATAGCCTGTCTTAACTGGAGATTCGAATTCCACAAAAGTTTGGGGAGAGTGATATTGGCCCCGCTTTTTATTCTGTTATCCAGCAGTAACTTACGAACTGATAAAAATCCGGTATCACTCTCGGCAAAATTTTTATGTAAACAGCTCCAATCGTTGATTGCTTCACACACCAATGCTTGTGAGAAAAATCACTTGTTTGTGTGGGCAAATTCGGTATATTTCCAGAGTTATATTTGTAGCTTTAGGCGGTCTTTCCGCCCGGCTCACACCTTTTCAGCACTTGATTGCATCTATGTCAGAGGCGGTTGGCATATAAGGTAAAATTGAAGTTCTAAAATACTTGGAGATTACTATGCTTAAAAGATCAGCCGGAATTGTTTTGCTGTTTTTGACAGCATTTACGGTCGTATTGGTTGTCGGTTGTGGTGGCGACGATGACCCTACCGGTCCTGACAATCCGACTCTACCTGTACTGACTACATCTTCCATTACGAACATCACACAGACGACGGCTCAGTGTGGCGGCAACGTCACTTCAGACGGCGGAGCACCAGTAACCACTCGCGGGGTTTGCTGGAGCATGAGTCCGACGCCTACAATTGCCGACAGCAAGACCACCGATGGTTCGGGTACGGGGAGTTTCACCAGTTCCATCACCGGTCTAACAGCTGGCACCGACTATTATGTCAGGGCTTACGCGACAAACAGTGCGGGAACCGGTTACGGCGGCGTTGATTCGTTTACTACGGCAACTGAAGACTCTACTGTGACCGATATTGACGGCAACGTTTATCGAATCGTTACCATTGGTTCGCAGGTGTGGATGGCCGAAAACCTAAAAGTCACCCACTACCGCAATGGCGATATAATTTCCCATGTTTCGGATTCCACCATTTGGTCAAATCTTACGACGGGAGCCTATTGCGAGTATGACAATGAATCGCATTATGTTGCCACCTATGGCCGGTTGTATAACTGGTTTGCTGTTAGCGATAATCGTAATATTGCCCCGGCTGGTTGGCATGTGGCAAGTCGTACGGACTGGCAGACATTAGCTTATTATCTTGGCGGTGACGCAATTGCAGGAGGAAAATTGAAGGAAGCAGGTTATAGCCATTGGAATAGTCCCAATATGGGTGCAACCAATGAAACCGGCTTTACCGCATTGCCTGCCGGCTACCGCCTAACCGATGGAAGCTATGACGGAGAAAGTTACAGCGCCTACTTCTGGTCTGCTACGGAGTATAACAGCCAAAACGCGTGGTACCGCAGCTTGAATTATAATTTTGCCGAACTGTTTGGCCATATCAATAATAAGCAATTCGGATTTTCAGTTCGTTGTGTCCGGGACTAGTTGAGTAAATTGAAAAATGTGAGCTATCTATTATGGCCTGTTCTTTCCTGCGTATAGACTTCCGTGAATGAATCGCCCCGGATATGCCTGAGACTGTTTTAGCTGAGTCAGGCCACGAGGACCTGTGTTTTCTGAGTGCTGTAATATACATCTTCATACTCGGCCGGAGGAACGTTTCCGATCGGATCCAGCAGCCGCCGATTATTGAACCAGTCGACCCACTCCAGGGTCGCGAACTCCACTGCGATTCAGATCGCCCTACGGCAAAGTAATCAGCGGCTATCGATAGGGTAGGCCCGTTAGCGTCAAGCGGAATCGGCATTTCGCTCACCGGCGTCGCAGAGACCTTGGACTCCGCAGGTTTCATTCGCCGGATTTCATTACCTTCCAACGGGTTCCGCTTGCGGTAGAGTAGCTGGTTTTCACTTCAAAGTTGAATTCCACAAAAGTTTGGGGAAAGTGAGGTCGGCCCCGTTATCGTGGATATATTATACCTGAATCGCCAATTCTATTTGCGTCAAACGCCTAAATAATGATGATACTGTAATTCTTGGTTTTCATCTTTTATAAAAATACGCATACCCATTGGCCCAACCCGTGACTACGGTTCTAAGTTTAAAATAATCAACGAATACAAGATAGGCGGCAGTAAAATGTATTGATTTTAAGGTAAAACCTTGTATTGAAATGTTGAAAAGCATATTATAATTTTCTGTGGCGATATGTAATCTTGTATTGATAAAAACAGGAGGCCTAATGCGATACATACTACTACAAATGACGGCAATGCTTGTTGCAATTACATACTGGACAATTGTCCACGCTCAAGCGCTATATATAGAATGGGAGCGCCTTCTTGGCGATACGCTAACCAACGATTATGGTATTGGCGCCTTTCAAACTGCCGATGGCGGCTATATTGTCGGTGCCAATTCGAATTCATGGAACGGCGGTTATTATGATAATGTACTTTTTAAACTCGACTCTAACGGTGACACTCTTTGGAGTGCGGCGAACAGGACGAATGGCTTTCAGGAAAATGCCAGCTGCTTTCGATTAATGCCCAACGGCACCTACATGTTTTCCGGTTATACCGACCAAAATCCCGATGCCGGAACTGCATATTTGTACAGCGCCAACTCGGATGGCTCGTATGGCTGGATGGAGCTGTATGGTGCCGATTCTATCACGGAAACTGCCACATGTTTGGCAGCGGCATGCGACTCGGGTTATGTATGCATGGCTCGTTTCTGGTATAATTCACAAAACGGTTGGGATATGAAATTTCGATATGTTTGGCTTAACGGTTGGCCTGTCCTGATTGAACATTATAACTCCGAATTTGCCGACGATCCCACATGCATTAATTCAATCTCCACTAATGGCTATATAGTAACCGGCATGTCCCAAAACGTCGGATACCAGGATTATGAGCTTCTGTTGCTTAAACTGGGATATCTTGGGGGTATCGAGCAGTGGATGTTAATCGGTGGATCACACGATGATTATGGCTATTGGGTGATAGAAACCACCGATGGCGGATTTTTAGCTACAGGTTATACCAAAGAGTTAGATGGCACTACTAAGGATGTTTACATAGTTAAAACTGATATCGACTGTGTCGTTGAGTGGCAAAAGATATATGGATTTAGTTATCACGATGAGGGAAGGTATTGCGCTCAGACAGCCGACGGAGGCTACGTGATCGGCGCAACCTGCAGAGCCTTCGACACATTTGATTTCTGGCTATTGCGTCTCGACGCAAACGGCGATACTCTTTGGACTAAGGTAATTGAACGCGCCGGCAACCAGTCACTCCAAACCCTGCATATCACAAGTGATGGTGGCTATTTGTTATGCGGCAACAGCTATTTGTCGGGCGGGGATGCGGATGTCTACGTAGTGAAATTGGGGTCAGAAATGGATGTGGATGACGTAAATAGATCCCTACCACAGAGGACAGCTTTAGATCAAAACTACCCCAACCCTTTCAACTCCCAAACCACAATTCAATACTCTCTGGCCAAGCCATCAATAGTGTCAATCGATATCTTCGACATCCTTGGTCGCAGAATTGAAACGGTTTCGAAAGGAATAATGCCAGCTGGTGAGCACAAGGCAATTTGGGATGCCAGCGGGCAAGCATCGGGGATATATTTCTGTAGAATCAAGGCTGGCGATAAAACCGATTCAAAAAGGATGACGTTATTGAAGTAAATTAATCGCCGTCCAACGACTTCTGATTACTCGTGCATAGTGTAACTGGACGGCGAATTCAAAGCTAACAAAAGTTCGGGGAAAGTGATATTGGGGCCGCCATAGATAAGCTACTTACATATAAAGAGTTGTGCGACCATTAATCCGTGACGCCGTTGCCCCTCTCAAGTTGTATAATAAATTTTCCTTGACATCGTAAATTTAGATATTTTAGAATTCTATGAAATGTTGATTAGAGTCAATTGTATTTAACGATAAAAATTTTTCGAAGTTAAATTTATCGGAGAGTCCATATGACAAAGCGTCATTTTCTGAAAATCGCCTCCCTGTTATGGGGCATCGAAATATTATCATCACCCCTGT
The DNA here is from genome assembly GCA_964614835.1 of uncultured Ignavibacteria bacterium. Classification (GTDB taxonomy): domain Bacteria; phylum Zixibacteria; class MSB-5A5; order UBA10806; family 4484-95; genus JAAYTW01. The sequence goes on from CAZTNJ010000065.1 coordinate 8,375, forward strand.
TTGGTCAAGTAGAGTATATCAGCAGCCTTGATACGCCAGGAGAACCCTTTGACGTTGTTGCATCCGATAGCCTTGCCTATGTAGCCGATTACAGTCGCGGCCTGCAAATAGTGAATGTGTCAGTCCCAGCCAGCCCGGCATTGGTCGGCGGTTGTGACACCCCAGGTAATGCTGTCGGTGTTTTCATGCAGGGTATTTACGCATATGTCGCCGATTGGGACTATGGTCTGCAGATAATTGATGTATCAAATCCGGCAAGCCCGACATTGGTTGGTGGTTATAACACTCCCGGTACGGCTGAGGCTGTCTATGTAGATGGTGATTATGCCTATGTTGCGGATGGGCTATTCGGCCTGGTTATCTTGGATGTCTCTTCACCTTCCAGTCCTTCCTGGGTGGGCACTTGGGACACCTATGGGTACGCAACCGGTATTGTTGTATCTGGGAACTATGCTTATGTCGCGGATTTTGAGCGCGGTTTGGTGGTGATAAACATATCTGATCGTACCAATCCGGTATTTGCCGGAACTTATAACACCAGCGGATTTTCAGACGAGGTGTTTCTGGCGGGAAACCACGCTTTCATGGCCGATCGCGATCAAGGCCTTCAGATAATAAACATAGCCGATCCCTCCAATCCCGTACTGGTTAGCAATTACAGAACGCCTGGAGTGGCCTATGACGTCGTTGTTCAGCAAAATCACGCGTATATTGCCGATTACTTCAGTATTCAGATACTCGACATATCCAACCCCGCCAATCCGACGGCCGCAGGTGATTTTAATACACCCAGACCAGCGCGTGGCGTTTCAATCTCCGGCGATTATGTCTATGTGGCGGATTCGGAATCATTGTTGGTGCTACGATATGTTGTAACCGGGGTTGAGGATAACGCGACTTCGCTCCTGCCGAAAGACTTTTCAGTTTCACAGAACTATCCTAATCCTTTTAATCCGGCAACCACTATCGAGTACAGTCTGCCTGTGCGATCTCGCGTTGAAGTCGAGGTATTCAATGTCCTTGGCCGGCTGGTCCGAGAGCTTGTCGACAAAACTGAGGCCGCTGGCTCCTACAAGGTCACATGGGATGGCACCGATGAAAGCGGTAAGCCGGTTTCGACGGGTGTCTATCTGTATCGCTTCCAGGCCGGCAACGTCGTTCAGACCAAGAAGATGCTACTGATCAAGTAGGTACCGGGAACCCGAGTTCACTTGACAGGTATTTCGATCAGCCATTCTTATGGCGCGAAATGACATCAACTTTGCCTTCGGATATAGTCTGTCTCATTGTTTTCCAGCGCGTTCCGTTGCGTATGGAATAGCTCGATTCGACCAGAAAGCTGAACATCACAAAAGTTGGGAGAGAGCGATGTCGGCCCTGTCATTATATTGTATCTGTCAATAAGCTACAAACGATCTAACCCAATATCACTATCAGACAACTCCAATCGCCGTCATTCTATAGAATCCACCGGCGCTTGATGTTCCAAAGGCTTACTGCAAACAGCCCCATGCAGAATGCTACGAGCAGGGACAAGTCGAGGGACAAGGGCATAGTATGCCCACCGTTCACGGCCCCGTGTAATACATCAGCTCCATACGTCAGGGGCAACGCATAAGAGAGCGGCTTCAGGAATATCGGAAGCTTCTCGATTGGAAAGAAAAGCCCGCACAGAAAAATCATCGGGAAGCGGAAGAAGTTGGAAAAAGTCTGGGCCTCGAAAACCTCGCTCACCGCAACGGCGATGAAAAAGCCCAGAAAGGTCGAGGCCACGGCAATCATGAATACTGCCGGGAGAAAAACACCCCATGCCACGCCGGATAAGTCTACGAAAAACGCCGCCATGATGACCGGTACAAAGGCGTTGGCAACACCGAAAAGTATGGCTCCACTGGTCTTGGCCAACATTAGAAGCTCAAACGGAATGGGCGCAAGCAACAGCCGCTCGAAGGAGCGGTTCTTCTTCTCGAAGGTTACCGTTACTGCCAGCATTGAGGTGGTACCAAACAGGATAGAGATGGCCACCACGCCGGGAAGCAGGGTGGTAATGCTTCCAAGTTCAGCTCCGGATTTGACGAAGAACATCCCTGTCCATGCCAATGGAAAGATCAGCCCCCAGCTAATGTTGGGCGGTTTGAGGTAATATGTCCGCATATCCTTGAGAAGGATATTCCAGAAGGCTATCCAGAACCTCACTGCCCACCTCCCTTCTTCTCCTTGTCTTGCTTCATTGCATCAGTTTCCAGTCCAGTGATTTGAACGAAGACATCTTCAAGAGATGGTCGAATCCTGCGCGCCTCCAACACTTCGGTTCCATTATCTTCAAGAAAGCGGATGAGCGGACCAACTCCAATTGCTTGTTCTGATTCAACTCGGATCGTACCGTTTTGTCTGAAGGTGATGAACAGCCCAGGAAATGAGGACCTCAGTTTGCCCTGGATATCAGGTATTGAGTTGGTGCACGTTATCTGAACGATATGCTTGGATTTAATAGGCTGGACGAGATTCTCGACCGTATCGATCCGGATGATCTTTCCCGAAACGATGAAGGCAATGCGATCGCAGAGCCGCTCCGCTTCTTCGATGTAATGCGTAGTCAGAAAAATGGTCGTTCCATTCCGGTGAAGATTGCCGACCAGCTGTCGCAATTGCCGTGCACTGGCGACATCGATACCTGTGGTCGGCTCATCCAGGAAGAGAATAGGCGGTTTGTGTATAATGCCAGCGGCAATGGTTAGCTTACGCTTCATACCCTTAGAGTAGCCGCCGAACTTGCGATTTGCTTCCTGGGTCAGTCCAAACATATCCAGAAGCTCATGCGCCCTGGTCTGCCGCTCTTTCTTTCTCATTCCATAAAGCGAGGCACAGAAGCAGAGATTGTCGAAACCGGTGAGTTCTGGATACAGGTTGCTTTCGTCAGGTACGACGCCTACGAGATGCTGGGCAGCCCGGGGATTCTGGGTGCAGTCGATGCCGCTGATCCTGATCGACCCGGAATCCGGCCGGGCCAGGCCGGTGAGCATGTTGATGGTCGTAGTCTTACCAGCGCCATTAGGTCCAAGAAAGCCGAAAAGCTCGCCTCTGGTAACCTCGAAGGAAATGTCTGCAACAGCCCGGACTTCTTCGAAAGACTTGCTCAGTTGCTCAACTGTGATGGCGTCATTCATTTCTGTGTCTTGTTGGGAATGCACGGATGTTCCTTCGAGTCGCCATGACACTCCTTGATCTGCTCCGGAGTACAGTCTTTTGGTTTGCCTTTAAGTTTCTCGGGCTTCTGACAACAATTATCTTTCTTACACATGTCGATTCTCCTTGTCTTTGTTTCGGTTTCTACTCATCCGACGCCAGGATATCCATGACTTCGGTGGTCCATCTGGCCAGGGTTTCGGTGTTGGCCCGGTAATGAACGAAATAGCCCCGCTTGTCGGCGATGACCGCGTTGGCATCGCGCAGAATGCGCAGATGTTGGGATACCGCCGCAGGAGTGATCTTCAAGGTCTTGGCGAGGGCATTGACACAGAGTGATCGTTTTTTTAAAAGGGCGAGCATCCGAATGCGGGTTTCAACCGACAGCACTTTGAAAATACGGGCCTGTGTTGAGGGGTCAGTCACAGAAGCTCCTTTACTTAAGTATCATCGCAGATACTTTAGCAAATTCGTCGAAAGAAGTCAAGAGCAGGCAGTGGCCTGATTTCGGACAAGGCTGCCTGATACCCAGTTATTTCGGGGCGCTTGGCTCTAATTGATTACTTTCCAACGGATTCCGTTTAGTGAAAGTCGAACATCATTCTGCTATGATATTTGTCGCGGCCGGATGCCGTCAACTAAACAGTGGGAGGCCGAGGTTATCGACCTCCCGATTTTCAATAGGGTCTATCTATTCAGGCAATATCAAAGCGGTCAAGATTCATAACTTTATTCCATGCCGCAATAAAATCATGCAGGAATTTCTCCTGCGAATCGGCGCATCCGTAAACTTCCGCCAGGGCTCGAAGTTGTGAGTTTGAACCGAAAATTAGGTCGACTCGCGTGGCTGTCCACTTGAGTTCGCCAGTCGCCCGATCACGTCCTTCAAATATGTTTTCATCTTTACCGCTTGCTTTCCAGGTTGTGCGCATGTCGAGTAGATTCAGGAAGAAATCATTTGTAAGCATTTCTGGTCGCATGGTAAAAACACCATGTTTTGAACCACCGAAGTTCGCCCCCAGCATTCGCAGGCCGCCAATGAGAACGGTCATTTCCGGCGCGGTTAGTGTTAACAATTGCGCCTTGTCGATCAAAAACTCCTCGGCCCGTATTGCATATTTGGCTTTCATATAATTACGGAAACCATCAGCTTTTGGTTCAAGTACCGCAAAGGAGGCTGTATCAGTCTGCTTCTGCGTGGCATCCATGCGGCCCGGCGTGAAAGGAACCGTTAACTTATAACCGGCATTCTTCGCGGCTTTCTCAATGCCCGCGCAACCGCCAAGAACGATTAGATCTGCCATTGAAACTTTCTTGCCGCCGGATTGCGACTTGTTAAACTCTTTTTGGATGCGCTCCATTGTTTTAAGCACTTTTTTCAATTGTTCAGGCTGGTTTACTTCCCAATCCTTCTGCGGGGCGAGTCGAATGCGGGCACCGTTGGCGCCACCACGTTTATCGGAACCGCGGAACGTTGATGCCGATGCCCAGGCTGTCGAAACCAACTCCGATACTGATAAGCCCGAAGCCAAAATTTTACCCTTGAGGGAAGTGATATCCTGTTTGTTGATCAGTTTGTGATTGACGGCCGGAATAGGATCTTGCCAGATGAGTTCTTCCTTAGGGACTTCTGGACCAAGGTAACGAGAGCGGGGACCCATATCGCGGTGAGTCAGTTTAAACCACGCCCGCGCGAAAGCATCCGCAAACTCCTTTGGATTATCAAGATAGCGCTTCGCAATTGGATTATAGATAGGGTCGAACTTTAAAGAAAGGTCCGCTGTGGTCATCATAGGCCGATGTTTTTTGGTTGGGTCATGAGCATCAATAACCATGTCCTCTTCATCTACATCTTTGGCCAACCATTGATTGGCTCCCGCAGGGCTTTTTACCAACTCCCAGTCGTATTTAAACAGTACTTTCAAATAACCCATATCCCATTTAGTTGGATTCGGCTTCCAGGCGCCTTCGAGACCGCTGCTGATTGTATCGCCCCCTTTGCCACTTTTAAAGCTGCTTTTCCATCCCAGGCCCTGTTCTTCGATTCCGGCTGCTTCAGGTTCAGGTCCCACATGGGATGCCGGACCAGCCCCATGACACTTACCAAAAGTATGCCCGCCAGCAACAAGCGCAACTGTTTCCTCGTCATTCATCGCCATACGCGCGAATGTTTCCCGCACATCGCGGCCGGAAGCGACCGGATCGGGGTTCCCATTCGGGCCTTCAGGATTCACATAAATCAAACCCATTTGTACGGCCGCAAGCGGATTTTCCAGTTCCCGGTCACCGGAATAACGCTTATCACCAAGCCACTCGGCCTCGGAGCCCCAGTATATATCTTCTTCCGGCTCCCAGATATCCTCACGGCCGCCGGCGAAACCGAAGGTTTTAAATCCCATAGATTCTAAGGCGCAATTGCCGGCGAGTATCATCAGATCGGCCCAGGAGATCCTTTTGCCGTATTTTTGTTTGATCGGCCAGAGCAAACGACGCGCTTTATCGAGATTCACATTATCGGGCCAGCTGTTGAGTGGCGCGAATCGTTGATTTCCCGTGCCGCCACCGCCACGCCCGTCGCCTAATCGGTATGTACCGGCGCTGTGCCATGCCATCCGGATGAAAAGCCCTCCATAGTGACCCCAATCGGCCGGCCACCATTCTTGTGAATCGGTCATCAATGCATAGAGGTCCTTTTTCAGGGCTTTGAAATCAAGTTTCTTAAATTCCTCCGCATATTTAAAATCCTTATCCATGGGATTGGATTTGGACGAATGCTGATGAAGGATTTTTAGGTTTAGCTGATTCGGCCACCAATCCCGGTTATTAGGACCACTACCAGTAGTCGGATTACCGCCGATACCCGTCACCGGGCACCGGGACGGGCCATTCTTGTTTTGGTTGTTCATAGTACCTCCTTTGTTTGATATTTATTAACGAGTCATATTTGCTGCTAGTAAACCAGTTGGCTCATTCGCTGTTCTTTTTTATAGAATTTACCTGCAATTAATCAGAAATTATCTAATATTAGACATTGTATTATAGTTGCGTAAAAAAAAGTCATTATTTCTTCTTTCTGCCGCGCATTATCACCTGAAACTCTTCAATTTCGAAATCTTTGAGTTTATCTTTCCCTTTGACCTCCAGCTGGTCCCAGGGGATATCATAAATATCGCCGGTTTCATTATCAACAAAATGATGGTGTTTATTGATGTTAGGATCAAAAACGACCGCGCCTTCCTTAATCGTTTGCATGCCCAAAAGCCCTTTTTCAACGAGTAGATTTAACGTATTATATACAGTAGCACGTGATACGGTTGGGCACTTTTTTCGAGCATATTTTAAGACATCATCCGCTGATGGGTGAGTTTTGCTTTGCAGCGTATATTCAACAACAGCTATCCTTTGAGGCGTTGGTTGAATATCGCATTGCCGCAAAATCGAAATAACATCTTTCATTTAATTAGAATAATTATACTTTTAGACAATGTCAAGACAAAAACCGTTAGGGATCTAAAGGAAATATTTACTATTAAACCTCATCAGCAGGGCAAGAAAAGGGGATGAGCCATTGCCCGGAAGGATAATAATTGCCTTGTTGTGTTTGCGGAATCGATTGATTTACAACGGATTCCCCATGATGTCATAAGGTCATTGTTGATACGAAAGGGGACAGCAAATGGAGTTTAGAGGAAAAAAGCCGATCGCATTTTACGCGACATGCCCAACCACTCCTCACATGAACTCACTGCCAACTCCAATTTGCCTTTTAATCAATATACCACACCATTTTAAACATAGATCAATCCAGATTATGAAATTTTTGTTGGAAAAACGAAGTTACCGCTTAAATTAACCGTTAGGGTATCCATTTGCCGGTAAACCCGACAGCTTTTAAGGGATCGTACGCAGAATGATTAATCGAATTTGCTTAATCATGCTATTATTATTGGCAGGTAATCTGCACGCTTATGATATTATACATTATTCCGATACGTTCATCGATCAGTCTCGGGGTAATCGCCAAATTCCCGTAGAAATATACTACCCATCCGCTGATAGCCTTTTATCCTTTCCCGTTATTGTATTCGGGCATGGGTGGTTGATGTCTTACAGCGCCTATCAACAACTAGCCGGCGATTTATGTTCATATGGATTTATCATCGTTTTCCCAACATCGGAAGGAGGATTATTCCCCAACCATAATAATTTTGGACTGGATATAAATTTTGTCGGCCAAATGATTCTTCAGGAAAATACCGACGAGACCTCAAATCTGTATAATATCGTCGACTCGACATTTATTGCCATGGGTCATTCGATGGGTGGTGGCTGCAGCGTGCTGGCATCAAGTGGAAACAACTTTTTTTCAGGTCTCATAACATTCGCCG
>CAZTNJ010000066.1:0-15779 GCA_964614835.1 uncultured Ignavibacteria bacterium
TATTTCCGTACATAACTATCGTGTCGAATATCCCGACTTTGTGCGACAACTTGTTTATCGGAATCTGCCGTACATCCTTGGCCCCCCTTCTGCGGCACACTTCCAGCGCCATCGGCGATATATCGACCCCGACCGCATCAAGGCCTCTCTCCTGCAGATACAACAAAACTCGTCCGCCGCCGCAACCGATATCCAGTGTCTTTCCTTTGGCCAGCCGGATTGCCTGTTGCTCAAATTTCGGCCATTTTTTGTATGGCGCCAGATAATCGAATTGCCCACCGGAGGCGTCCACATAGCCGTCATCCCGTTCGACAATTTCTGCCGCCTCGCCATAGGTGAGCTGGTCTATCAACCTATGCCCGAAAGCATCCTGCGATTTCTTTTTCATGGTGTTTTACCTTTTATGTTTTCGCGTAGGGGCGAATTGCATTCGCCCATATTTTGTATTTGCTGTCGGGTCGCCTTTCCCGATAAGTATCAAAAATCAACCTTTGTAGGTCAACCCGCCTGCGGGTTGACGTCTTTATTCCCCAATATCAATTTCATCATTGCTTGCGCACCAATCCGCAGGATAATAATCTTTAAATTTATCAATAGATGAAAATCCGTAATCAAACGGCTTGCTTACTAATTCATGTTTAACTGGATTGTAATGGATATAATCCAAATGCTGCCGTAAATCCTTTTCATTGCGAATAATATGATCCCAAAAGCGATACTGCCAGACTCTTCCGATACCATTACCGTGTAATTTTCGAAAATTCATAGAGAACGATTGTTTTATCCAATGCATCAATGATGATATGTCGCTGCTCGATAACTCAATCAATAAATGAAAATGTTCAGGAAGGATTACCCAAGCAATCAATTCTCGATTGAATTTAATTCCTGATCGGTTCAGCGATTGCAGCAACATCTCCTCGTTATTTAAAAGAAACGGCTGGCGATTATATGTAACGCAAGTTATGTAAAACGGTTTGCCGAAAGAATTATATCTTCTGAGATTTGACATTTTAATTATTTATTCGTCAACCCGCAGGCGGGTTGACCTACAAAAATTCATCAATCAACATTTTATAAACTATTACAATTATATCTCTTCAATTCAATGATTTGCAACAAAAAAAACGGCGGCTACCTTCCGGTAACCACCGCTTAATTTATGACCTCAACCCCGCCTCGTGGCGGTCGACCTACAAAACTACCACCCCGTCAAGCTCTCCAGATTCTTGTTCAGCTTCTCGATAAGCTCTTCGGTTTTGGCCAGCTTTTCCTTTTCCCCTTCGATAACCTCCGCCGGCGCTCGTTTCACGAAATCGGCGTTGCGAAGTTTGTTCTGCAGTTTCTCGGAATACGACCGTTTCTGCTCGAGCTCTTTCTCCAAACGCGCCCGCTCCTGGTCGATATCGATTAACCCCTCCAGCGGGATAAATATCTCCGCGCCCGGTATTACCGCCGAGGCCGACAGGGGCGGCTTGTCCATATCCACCGCCGCTTTTACATCGCCCGAATGTGCCAGGTTGCGTATCTGCTCCGAATGCCAGTTGAGAATATCCGCCAACCGTTCTTCCTCGCATTTAATCAGCACCTGCGGCTTTTTCGATGGCGGCACGCTCAAATCGGCGCAGGCCGACCGCACCGCTTCCGCCAGCTTGATTACGATTTCCATGCTGTCTTCCAGCTCGTCATCGATAAATTTCAACTGCGGCTCCGGCCATTTTTCGATAGATAGCGAATGCTGCTCGCCCTCCTCGACTATAAGCTCCCAGATTTTTTCTGTCACGAACGGCATGAACGGATGCAACAGCTTGAGTATTTGCATCAGCACATACCCCGAACACTGCCGCGCCGCCATAATCGATTCTTCACTGGCGCCGCTATCCGATACGAACCGCGGCTTTATCATTTCCAGATAATTGCTGCAATAGTCATTCCAGGTGAAATCATAAGCGGCTTTGGCGGCCGTGGCGAACCGGAATCCCGATAGGTAGTTGTTGATTTGCCCGATAGTTTTCGCCAATCGCGATAGAATCCATTTGTCGGGCATCTCCATCTTATCGTGGTCGATAGTCATCTCGCGCGTCAGCGTAAATTCGCCGATATTCATTCGCACAAACCGCGAAGCGCTCCAGAGCTTGTTGGCAAAATTCCGCCCAATCTCGAACGTCTTCTCCGAAATCGACGGGTCCTGCCCTTCCGGCGTTACCAGCATCAGGGACGCTCTTAGCGCGTCCGCGCCGTATTTTTCCACTATCAGAAGCGGGTCGATTCCGTTGCCAAGCGATTTTGACATCTTGATACCGTTGGCGTCGCGGACAGTCCCGTGTATGTACACATCCTTAAACGGCGGCTGTCCCATGAATTCGTACGATGACATCACCATGCGAGCCACCCAGAGATAGATTATTTCGGATGCCGTAAACAGCGCTTTAGTCGGGAAAAACTTATCCACTTCCGGCGTCTTATCCGGCCAGCCGAATGTCGAAAACGGCCACAACCACGAGGAGAACCAGGTGTCGAGCACGTTGTCATCTTGGGTGATATGAGTGCTGCCACACTTGACACATTTGGTCGGCTTGCTGCGCGCCACCATGATTTCGAAACAATCGTCGCAGTAGTACACTGGTATCCGATGTCCCCACCAGAGTTGCCGCGATATACACCAGTCGCGCACGTTCTCCATCCAGTGAAGGTACGTCTTGACCCAGTGTTCCGGATGGAACTGTACTTTGCCCGATTTCACCGCTTCGATTCCCGGTTCGGCCAGCGGTTTCATTTTAACGAACCATTGTTGCGATAGATATGGCTCCACCACCGTATGACAGCGATAACAGGTCCCCGATACCAGAGTGTAATTTTCAATTTTTTCGAGGAATCCCTTGGCTTTTAATTCTTCGACTAATTTGGTACGCGCCTCGAATCGATCCATCCCGGCATATTTACCGGCGTTTTCATTCAGCGTGCCGTCTTTATTTAGGATATTTATCTTTTCCAGATTATGACGCGCCGCTACTTCGAAATCGTTGGCGTCGTGCGCCGGCGTAATTTTCACCGCGCCGGTGCCAAATTTCGGATCGACATATTCATCGGCGATGACTGCAAGTTCGCGGTCCAAAATCGGCAGAATCGCTTTCTTGCCGACATATTGCCTAAACCGCTCATCGGCCGGGTTCACCGCGATTGCCGTATCGCCCAGCATCGTTTCCGGTCGGGTCGTTGCCACGGTCAGATACTCATCCGAGCCTTTCAGCTTATATCTGATATACCATAGGAACGAATCGACCTCTTCGCGCTCTACTTCGTCATCAGACAGTGTCGTCAAGCAATCAGGACACCAGTTGACTATCCGATTCCCCTGATAAATCAAACCTTTCTCGTAAAGCCGACAGAACACTTCCACAACCGCTCGCGATAACCCCTCGTCCATCGTGAATCGGGTACGTTCCCAATCGCAGCTACAGCCGATTTTCTGTAATTGCTTTATGATTACTAAATACTTCTCTTCTTTCCATTTCCAGACCCGTTGCACGAACTTGTCGCGGCCGATATTTACCCGCGAACTGCCCTCGCGCGCCAGCGCCTTTTCAACCACTACCTGGGTGGCGATACCGGCATGATCCACACCCGGCAGCCATTCGGCCTCGTACCCCTGCATCCTTTTCCAGCGGATCAGCACATCCTGAAGCGTATTATTGAGGGCATGGCCTAAGTGAAGGACATCCGTGACATTGGGTGGCGGAATTACCACCGAATATGGTTTTTTGGGACTATTGACATCGCCATGAAATATGCCAAGTTTCGACCATTTCTGGTAGATTGCGTCTTCAACTGATTTCGGGTCGTATGCTTTTGGAATTTCAATCATTTCTGCGCCTTTCGCTAAAACGCCAAAATATAAACGGTCATAGGCAAAGTCAAGCCCTTCTAAAGATTATCGGGATTAGCGGCAGTTGTATAAGCCATATCATTCAGAAATAAAAAAACCGGCTGATTTCGATCTCAACCGGTTTTTTTCGTTAAATTTGAATATCCGCTAAGTTCTGGGCATACCTAATTTTATTTGAGCTTCATGAAGTTTCATTCGCTGTTTGATTAGTTCTTGCTGTTTGGCTGCCAATTTCTGGGTAAGGTCCGCCTGCTCTTTCTGAAGTTTTAATAGCCGGACTTCCAGTTCTTTCAGAACCTGCTGATTTGTTATTTTGGTTAAATCGCCCGCGCCCGACAATAATTGCGTGGTATATTCAACCCGTTTGCCCTGCAACTCCTTTTCCATCTCAAAAAGGCGAATCTCGACTTCGGATAAATCCGAGCAAACCTTGGCTTCTTCGATTTCCGCTTTGCGAAGTTCCTTAAGCCGAATCAGCAAATCGACCGCCTGCTTGTTGGCTTTTAACTCGCTCTGAAGCGCTATTAATTCCGATTCGCGCTTACCTTTTTTGGCGTCTTCTTTTCTCTTTTCGGTTGCTTTGAGTTCATCTTTGCGGGTGTCGATAGCGCTCTCGATTTCCTTAAGGCGGGCATCGGCCTGGGTTTTACGATCCTGGGCCAGTTGCCTTGTCGCTTTGGCGTTGTCAATATCGGTCGATATCTGATCCTGACTCCGTTCAGGAATAACCACCATTCGCGGATCGGTCAGAATCGATTGTACGCGATCCTGAGCGTAAACAGAAACTCCGCATAATATGATCGCGAAAAACAACAGCAGCGATCCTACAGAAACAAGGGTTTGAATTTTAAGCTTCATATCACCTCTCCTCATCTGATAGTTAACGCTTCAAAAAATCTAATGGAAGGTCAGTCTCAAGTCAATCGAATTGCGGTTCCCCGCTATAAGAGTCCCTGTTGTGTTAAACACCTTTATACCAATGTGGTTTGACCGCTATATCGAATGCTCCGCCATCCGCTTGATTTCGGCTTTGCGCATATAATAGACGGCAATCATCACGAATAAGACAGCAATCCAATCCGCCACGCTGGGAAACGCCAGGCCGAAAAAACGCCACAGTAATAATGTCGCCAGTATCCCGGCCAGCAGCGATGTCAGCCTGTTGGCCAATCCGGCGAATGTCGCGGTTCGCCCCTTGAACATGAACAGAAATACCGAGAAAAACGCCACCGCGGCGTATGGTATTCCCGATAAAATCGCGGCGAAATTCGGGTTCAATACCGCGTCATGCCAGTCGATTACCTGGGCGGTCCGCCAACCGAATAACGCCGGCGCAAAAAAGAAAAAGGCTCCGATTATCACCATCGTCAGCGAGGCCGAAACCTGCTCCACGGCGAAATAACCACGATTATCGGTTTTATCGGGTTGCCGGGTATTTTTGTACCAGTTCATGATATATAACCGAACCGCGTAGGCCAATGTATACAGCACCAAAATTGTCATCGCCAGCGCGTTTTCCACAAACACAAACGGATGAGCATCCCTGCTCAGATTAACTCCGAGCCATTTTGGAATCGTCGTCCCGTGATTATTGAGAAATACCGCCACCGGGAAAAGCAACAATACCGATGCTACCGCCAGAAGCGCGAACACCACCGCGATATTCTCTTCCCGATAGACCGTTTTTTTCAGCAATCCCTTTTTTATCTGGATTGCATCGACGATCCTACTGATAAAAATCACCGTGCCTCGCATTATCACCTGCGCCACCATTACCGAGATACCGATTGTATACAGCAGAGTCGTCGCCGGGATAACTACCGCCGTGCAAATTCCCGAAATGGCTATCCAGCCGACTTCATGCGGTATTTGAAGGCCGCCGTTATTAACTATGCGGTTGGAATTTCGGGCCAGCAACTCCACCCAGCCTAAAACCAGCACGAAAACCACGCAAATCGCGCTGCTGCTCAAAGTGTTGTTGTAAAGATAAACAAACTGCGGCATTTTTAAAATATCGGTAAAATATTTGGAACACATCGCGTATATAACATAAGCGATAAAATAACCGGCGCATAATAATAGCAATTGTGCCGTACTACCCGATTTGAATTTCATCATGATTCCTCTTCCCGGGCGAAATTTCGCCGCCATATTTTCGCATATCGCCCGCCGATTTCGAAACGCCGTAAAAAGGTAAAAGCAGCTTGTTCAGCTGCCCTCTGCCTGATACGCTTTGCCACGATGTGGTTTTTCGAAAGCCAACGGGCTTAGACCACTTTTTAATTATATCAAGATTTATCGAAATTCCAAGAAAAATATTGATATCCCAAATTTTCGGCAATAAGATAATCGTAAGCCTGTAATATTGAAATCTTTTCGCATTAAAGCCAGTTGCATTCGCCCTGTTGACCTATTTCGCATAGCATTATCGCCGGAAAGGGAAACAATACTAAAACCGCCAGTCAATCATGCTCAACTGCCATTACTTATACTCATAGGTTTTGCCTTATGCTTGTGGCTAATGTTTTATGGCTTTTTTATTGACCGAATTATATAAAAACATTATATTTGATTAACAAAATCCATCGAAATTCCGGAGCAAGATAATGCCACACCCAATAACCAAAAAGCTCGATACCGAACTCGCCAAATATAACAAACCGGCCAATTGTATTAATTATCAGCGCTGGTTTAAAGAGAAACTAAAGTATCCGGTTGGGCTAAAAACCGAATTTCTCAAGAAGATATCTAACGAATGCTACAAAGATATCAAATCCCTGCCCAAAAAGGAGATTCTGGAACTCTGCAATGAGTTATTTATCGCCGACAAACAACATTACCGCTATTTCGCCAACGAGTGGACGCTGAGGATTAAGGACCAGCTCGATAAATCGGATTTCCCGATGTACGTGGAATGGCTAACTAAATATGCCGACAATTGGGGAACCACCGACGTGCTCGCCGGCGGTCCTATTGGTATAATCCTCGATCGCCATCCCGAATTATACAAACAAACCGGCAAATGGACTAATTCGCCCAACCGATGGCTTCGCCGCGCCGCCGCCGTAAGCTTAATACCGGCCGTGAAAAATCGCAATCTTCTGGATAAAGTATTCGAAATCGCCGATAAGCTTCTGCTGGATGAGGATGAGATGGTACAGAAAGGATATGGTTGGATGCTGAAAGAGGCCGCTAATCAATTCCCTGATGAGGTATTCGATTTCGTGATGGCCCGCAAGGATAAAATGCCGCGCACGGCTCTCCGTTACGCTATCGAAAAATATCCCGCCGCTCTTAAAAAGAAAGCCATGGCAAAGTAAATATCACGGCGATAGAAATATCAAAAAAACCGATTTATCATTATTATAAAAGAACGCTATTCCGCGATAACTCTATCTAATTCTTTTCTCACCGCTGATGCCAGCGTTTTCATTGTCAGCGGTTTTTTCACGAAAGCCCCCGCACCCCGCTCGAGCGCTTGCCGCACTCGTTCCGACTCCGCGTATCCCGAAACCAGAATCGCTTTCTGATTAGGATTGATATCGAGCATTCTCAGATAAGTCTCGGCGCCGTCGATTCCATTGGGCATTATCATGTCCAGAACAATCAAATCGCGCGGATGCGATTTCAGGTATTCGATCGCTTCTTCCCCCGATTCGGCTGTCTCCGTTTCATACCCCAGTTTCCGAAGTAAGCTGCTGGTAACCTCGCGCTGTATCTTATCGTCATCAACAACCAGAATCGATTCGGCGCCACCCGTCACCTCGTCTGCCGCAGAATCCTCGATGACCTCGCGGGTAATCGGAAAGTATATATAAAACGATGTGCCTTTTCCGGGAGGGCATTCGTAATCTATAAAACCATTGTGCTCTTCAACAACCGCGTTAACCACGCTGAGCCCCAAACCTGAACCGCGCTTTTTCTCCGTCGTTTTGGTCGTGAAAAACGGGTCGAATATCCGTCCTCTGATTTCCTGCGGAATTCCTGGGCCAGTGTCGCTTACGGTCATTTTTACGTATTCGCCCCTGGTTACGATATTGAATTGGCCGCGTTTCTGGTCGATATATTGATTTTCCGTCTTAATAGTTATCTCGCCGTTATCGCGCATCGATTCCCGCGCGTTAATTAGAAGATTCAAGACGACTCGGAAAATCTGCGAATCGCCGCCTTTGATATTCATCAAATCTTTAGCCAGGTCGAGTTCGATTTTTAAGGAATCGGGCAACGGCTGAATCTGCTTTATGGCCTGCTTTATGATTCGGTTTAAATTAAGCGGTTCCAAATTATAATGGCTGCGCCGACCCAGTGTAAGTAGTTGCTGGTTGATATCCGCCATCTGTTGCGCCGATGATTCGATATCTTCGAGATATTTTATAGCCGGATTGTCTTTGCTTAATTCTTGCTTAATAAATTCCGGATAAGCGATTAGCGGCGCCAGAAGATTGTTGAAATCGTGCGCCACCTGGCTGGCAACCATGCTGGCCGTTTCCAACCGCTGGGCTCTGGCCAACGCTTCCTGTAATTTTTTCGATTCGGTAATTTCGCGGAATACCAGCACCACGCCTATCACATTCCCCTTCTGATCGCGGATGGGAGCCCCGCTATCGGCGATGCTTTTCTCAGTGCCGTCCCTCGATATTAAGGCCGTATGATTAGCCAGACCGACAATCATTCCGGATTTCAAGACTTTCTCGACCGGATTTTCAGCCTCTTCTCGGGAAATTTCGTTGATTATTCGGAACACCTCGCTTAATCGCATCCCGATTGCTTCTTCCTGCGTCCAGCCGGTCAGGGTTTCAGCGACTTTATTGATTAATATCACTCGGCCGTTGATATCGGTGGTAATGACTCCATCGCCGATCGATCTTAGAGTAACCGCCAGCCTTTGCCTTTCCTCCTCAAGAGCATCTTGAGTTTGTTTATGATCGGATATATCGGCAATGAATCCTTCTATAGCTTTCAGTTCGCCTGATTTATCGAATATTCCGCACCCTTTCTCCCAAACCCATTTTATTTTATGCGATATATCAAAAATCCGATACATCATCTGGAAAGGCTCTTTTTTGTCAACCCCGGTTTGCACCGCGTTCCAGACCATCTGCTGGTCATCCGGATGAATCAATTTACCATAGGACACTTTTCGATTTTCAATAAGGTCGAACGCCGGATATCCGGTCAACGCCAAACAGCCGTCGCTTACGAATTCCATCGTCCAGTCGATATCGTTTCGGCAGCGATAAGCCATACCCGGAAGATTACTCATAAGGGTTGAAAGAGCCCTTTGGCTCTCGGCCAGCGCTTCTTCCGCAAGAATTCTCTCGGTAATATCGCGGACTACCGCCAGCACCCGGCTCTTCCCGCCGATAATCGCGTGCTTTAAATTAACCTCCACCCAGAACAGGCGGCCGCTTTTATCTTTCGCGTGCCATTTAAATAATTGTGGCTCGCCCGCTGCCGCCAATTTGATTAACTGCCCCGCGCGTTCGATCGTGTAAGGAAATTGTCCCGAACTTATCCCCTCAACGCTGAAAAACCTGATCTCCTCGGCGGTGTATCCATACATTTCGCACATTCGGTCATTGACATCTAAAATCGATCCGGTAGCCAAATCATGCACAAAAATCGCGTCATTTACCGAATTGAATATAGAGCGATAATTCATCTCCGATGCCTGTAGCGCCTCGTCGTGAAGCTTCTTTTCGGAAATGTCGGTTATTACCGCGAAACTACCGCGGTATTCATCACCTTCCCCGATAATCGGCCGCGGCGAAATAATCGAATATAATCTGTCTTCATCACCTTTAATCCAGCTCGCTTCGAACGATTTGACAGGTCCACGCCGGCATTGTTCTATCTGTTTTTTAACCAGCGCCTGATCGGAGAAATCGATATATTGTAACAGTGAATTGCCTAAAAGCTCATCTTTTTTATAACCAAGCATTTCGCAAAAACGATCATTTACGTACGATATGATGCCGTTTTCATCCTGAACAATCAGGCCGTCATGCATCGTCTCTACCAGCGTTCGAAACTGGCGCTCACGATTTTCTAGCGCAATTTCGGCTTGACGCTTGAGAGTAATATCCTCGCCCGAACTCCAGGTCCCGATATATTTCCCTGAACTATCTTTAATAAAACTGTTATGCCAGGCAATCAGTCTTTCCTGACCGGCCGCGTTTATTATGGAATTTTCATAGTATTCGACCGGCTCCAATTTGCCATGCATGATTTTTTCGAAAACTTCCTTAACCTTTTCCCTCTGTTCTTCGGGAATAAAATTATCGAACCAGTCCAGCCCGATAATTTTCTCTTGAGGAAGCCCAAGGATTTTGCATCCCGCATCGTTTATATAGGTGATTTTATGATCCGGATCCAAGGCGACAATCATCAATATTGTCGATTTGATATAGCGGCTGATTAAATCGTCATTACCAAGCACCTGTGTCTTTAAAATCTCGTTTTCGGGACTGATATTTTTTTTCAATTGTCTGGGCCTACCATTTATCTTGTTAACTGGCCGCTCGTTTTTCAACGATTTTGCCTTCCGATTCTTATTCGCTTTCTTCTTTAAAACAGAATTCCTGCCACTTGCCCGACGATTGACGCCGATTATTTTACCCATAATCTATCCCTGATATTAAATTATCGTAATAATTACGACCACTTGATTTGAATATATCAATTCCGCCTGGCTTTTTGCAAGATAATTATTAAGCACCATTGCACCTGTTACTTAGCTCACTATTCAGCTTTACCATGACACATTGCAACGAATGGCTTAAAGGCTCGGCTTAGGATGCCGAAAGAATTATTGTGGAGGCGCACATTTGTTAAACCTGGAATTGCAGTCGGTTGTATCCGATATCTCCGAGGACTGCCGGCCGTTTGGGATTAGCCCCGATGGCCAATATATTGCCGTGGCGCTCAATTCACGCCCCGAATTAATACAATTACGGAATCTCGATGGTAAAATATTTAAAGAGCTTCCCGGCCATAAAAATAAAATCTATTCAATAGCTTTTAGCGGTGATGGGCGTACAATTGCCTCCGCCTCAGCCGATAAATCGGTTAGAATCTGGTCCCCTACTGGCGAACTTTACACTCTGTTCGATAGATTCGACTCGGCTGTTGCGATCGCCAAATTCGCGGTCGATGTCCCAATTCTGGCTGCCGGAGAAGTGTCAGGGTTGATTGTCCTATTCGATATTGCCGGCAACTATATCGCGACCTTACATAGCCCCAAAGGCCAAATATTAGATCTGGCCTGGTCAAAAGATAGTAGCCTGTTGGCGGCTTCTTGCGCGGATAGTAAACTTTATCTTTATAAAGTCGCCGAGCAAATAAAAAAAATCTACCCGCATCCCGGGCCGGTTTTCGGCGCCGGCTTCTCGCTGTCTAATGGGGCTACCACCGGAACATGGAAACTGGTTTCTGCCGGAAATGATGGACAAATCAGACATATCAATTTCGAGGATGATACCATCAACGTTATACCTGCCCATAAAGGACCTGTGGTAAGTATTGTTATCTCCGGCGATGGCAACCTCATAGCCACTGCCTCCCTTGACAAAACAATTAAAATATCCGATAGATACGGCAATCTGAAAAATACAATCGAATTGACTGATGAGCCTTTAAGCCTGATGCTATCCCCAAGTGGAACTTTTCTTTATACGATTGTTCGTCCTAACAAGATTTATGTCTATAGAGTCACCTGTTAAAATGTGAAAAAAATAACATCATTTATTATGCATTAATATAGAAAATCAATAATATAGTCCAATCTTCTTGTTTTAAACGACGCCCAATATCGAAGATATCTTATTGATTAACAAGGTCTTATGGCGGAATATTATAAACGTAACAAGATCGTGATACAGGGAAATACGTTCCAGTTTACATTCGATTTTTCTTCCTTTTTTCGCCAATTTGCTATATATTGTTACCGAGCGAAGCTCGTGGACTTCGATGAGGAGCGTAGTTGCTTCTTTATTCGAAATAATTGATGGTCCTTATTATTTCGAGTAAGGCGGCCTAAATGCGAAAATGATTTTAAATAACTATATGGAGGTGTTAGTGAAACGTTTTATTCAGTTTTGGGCTGTTATTGCTATCTGTTGTTGGCTTTTGGCGCCCTCGGCAATGGCAAATCAGTCTTTGACGCTCTCGACCTCTCCCGCCGGGATGACAATCCAGCAGGAGGACAGGCAGGGCATCACTTTAAAGCTACAACTTGGTAAACTCGATTTTCAGGATGTCAACACTGTCGAAGGGACTTTTACTCTTCTAACCGGCGATGGCCTGGTTCGTTCGCAGGATATTGGCCGGCCAAATCTGCCGACCGCCAACCAGCTCTTGGCTATTCCATTCGGGTGCGAACTGGAGGCGGAGATTGTTGACTCCAAAGTCGAGGAATATTCGCTGGCCGAACTTGGCGTAATGAATCCAATAATGCCGACCCAGCCGTCATTATCGAAATCGCAGGATCCGGAATCCGTCCCATTCGAATATAATCAAGAAACATATGCTCAAACCGGATTCTACAGCCAGCCAATGGCAATGGCTAAAACGGTCGGTATCATGCGTTCCGTAAATATCGGCCTGATTGTCATAGCCCCATTTGAATATAATCCTACTCAAAAAATTCTGCGGGTCGCCAAAGAAATCACCGTAAGGGTCAAATATAACAACGCCGATTGGAATTTAACCCGGCAGATGCAGCAAAATTTCTATTCGCCCGCATTTGAACCGGTGTACGGCGCATTATTGAATTACGCCGGATACAAAGATGAATCGATGATTACCGCCGATTTGACCAAATATCCGATTAAATATTTGATTATCGCTAATCGGATGTTCCAGGCACAGCTTGCGCCTTTTATCGAATGGAAAATCAAACGCGGATTTAAAGTAATCACTGCCTATACGGATAGTATCGGCGCCACTACTACCGCGATAAAAAACTACATTCAATCAGTTTACAATGCCGGTACTCCTTCCGATCCGGCGCCTTCTTTTGTATTGTTGGTCGGCGACGTTCAACAAATCCCGGCATTCCAATTCAGCGGCCATATTTCCGATTTAAGTTACTGCGAATATACCAGCGACAACATTCCCGAAATCTACTATGGCAGATTTTCGGCTCAAAATACGACTCAATTACAGCCACAGATTGATAAAACCCTCGAATACGAACAGTATCTGATGCCCGACCCCAGCTATTTGGGCAATGTCACGATGATTGCCGGTATGGATGCGTCTCACGGTTCCACCTGGGGCAACGGTCAAATAAACTACGGCACGACATACTATTTCAACGCGGCGCATGGTCTTACATCCAACACATTTCTCTATCCAAATTCCGGAAGCAATGCCGCCGCAATAAGGGCTACCGTTAATAGCGGTGTCGGCTATATCAACTACACGGCCCATGGCGGTCATGATGAATGGTCGGATCCGGAATTCACCAGCACCCAAGTGCAGGCGCTAACGAATAATCACAAATATCCTTTGGCGGTAGGCAATTGCTGTCTCACCAATACTTTCGGTTCCGATTACTCCACTCCTTGCTTGGGCGAGGTCTGGCTACAGTCCGCCAATAAAGGCGCGATTGGCTATATCGGAGGCTCCAACTCCACCTACTGGGATGAAGACTATTGGTGGGGTGTCGGATATAAAACCGTTGTCACAAACCCCACTTATAGCGCAACCTCACTCGGCGCGTATGATGGCATTTTCCACGATCATAGCGAACCGACGAGCGAATATTATATCTATAACGATGCCATCAATTTCCGCGGCAATCTGGCGGTAACTCAAGCCAACGGTTCAAGCACCGCTTACTACTGGCAGATATATCACCTGATGGGTGATCCTTCCGTGATGACATACTTCAAGGTGCCCCCGGCTAATACTGTCACACATGCTGCCACAATCTTGATAACGGCGACGACCTTCACGGTGCAGGCCGTTCCCGGATCTTATGTTGGCATTTCCATGGGTGGTGTCCTAAAAGGCGCCGCCTATGTGGGGACAACCGGAAGCGTCGATGTTCCGGTAGCGGCGATGGGCACGCCCGGCACAGTCAACATTGTCGTGACTGCGCAAAATCGCATCCCATATATATCGACAATCCAGGCGATTGCCCCCAGCGGTCCATATGTCATTTTCGATTCATACTCTATTAACGATGGTACAGGCAACAACGATGGCCTGGTAAACAACGGCGAAAGCATCGTATTAGGCGTCCAGCTTAAAAATGTCGGACCCAATAATGCTCAAAGCGTGGTGGCCACCCTTGCCGAAACCGATTCTTTCGTAACTATCAGCGACAATTCCGAAAGCTATGGCCTGATAGCCGGTAATAATGGCACGGTGAATCGGGCGCAAGCTTTCGCGTTTACCGTTTCTCCCAATACTCCCGATGGTCATGTTATCAGTTTCCAACTTACCATAACCGGAACCGCCCTCGATACCTGGAACGCGAACTTTACGATTCCCGTCCATGCTCCGGTATTAAACTATGTCTCTGTTGTCGTCAATGATAATGGCGGCAACAGCAATGGCATACTTGACCCCGGAGAATCGGGCGATTTAATCGTCACTATCAATAATTCCGGTTCTGCTCAGGCCAGTTCAGTTACCGCGATTTTAAGCGAATCTGACGCTTATGTTACCGTTCCTGATAATGCCGGTTCGTTCGGTAATATTGCATCCGGGGCTAATGCGAGCAATTCCGGTAATGTATTTAGATTGACTGCATCTTCGGGCTGCCCGATGGGTCACGCGCTGACTTTGAATATGTCCACCAGCGCGACCGGCGGCTATTCGACCAACCTTAGTATTCCATTTATGGTTGGCGATCGCGCCGTGATATATTCCGATGATTTTTCAACCAATCAGGGCTGGACAGGTCTTGCTGGTTCTGGCGAATGGACCATTGGTCCGGCAACCGGCGGTGCCGGAAGCGATTCTTATGGCGGCCCCGATCCATCAACTGATCATAGTCCATCCACGGATAACAGAGTTCTTGGAAATGATCTGACATCCGGAACCGGCGGTGATTACAGCGCTAGTCTGGGTTCGACTTTCTACGTAACCTCGCCAGTAATAAATTGCTCTACTTATACCGGCGTTCAGATGACATACTGGCGCTGGCTGGGAGTAGAATCGAGCAACTATGACCATGCATATTTGCAGGCATATAACGGCTCCTCCTGGGTCACTCTCTTTTCGAATGGCACAACTACGATTGATGAATCGGCCTGGAGCGAACAGTTCCATGATTTATCGGCAATCGCCGATAATAACCCTCGATTCCAAATTCGCTTTGGGATAGGCACTACCGACGGCTCCTGGCAATATTGCGGTTGGAACATCGACGATATCGAAATCAAAGGCTACGGCTCAAGCCCGGCGGTTTATCCAAATATGACCTATTGGCCGGCCAATTTCGCTGATTCGCTTATTCAGGGCGAAACCGCCGTTAAAACACTTCGAGTTGCCAATAGCGGCGAAGGCGTTTTAAGAATCACGTTCAGTTCGACCGAAAACTGGTTGAGTTTGAATACGCAGGAAAATATAGTAAATCCGTCTGAAACTTTAAGCTATGTAATAACCTTAAATCCGGCGAATTTAAGCACCCCCGGAACTTACCAGGGTAATGTCCATTACGTTTCCAACGACATAAATCACCCGTCCGGAGATATTCCGGTTACTTTACTGATTTACCCGCCCTCTATGAATATTAGCCAGACATCTTTTGCAGACACGCTTCAGCCGGAAGGAACCGCGAGCCTTCCATTAATTCTGATAAATAACGGCCCGGGGAGGCTGAATTGGGATATCGACGTTTCGGTTACGGATCGTATTCTCCGTGGTGACATGGGTATTG
>CAZTNJ010000067.1:0-9918 GCA_964614835.1 uncultured Ignavibacteria bacterium
TCCTTTTTGCCAAGATTCATTCCCGGCGTATCTTTCTCGACAATCAGGCAGGAACTACCTTTAGTGCCGGCGGTTTTATCGGTTCGCACGAATACAACGAATAGACTCGCTAATCCCGCCGATGTTACCCAGGATTTCGTGCCATTAAGGATGAATCCATCGGCGGTTTCGGTCGCCATGCACTGAAGAGAGCCGGCATCCGTGCCCGAACCTGGTTCCGATAAACTATATGAACCGATCCATTCGCCGGAGGCCATTTTAGGAAGATATTTTTGCTTCTGTTGTTCGGTGCCATAATCATAAATGGCCCGACAGCAAAGCGAATTATGCACCGAAAGCCCAATCATCACGGCGGCTGAACCGCGAGCCAACTCCTCCATGGCGCAGGCATATGATAGAGTATCCAATCCCAGTCCGCCATACTGTTCGGGCAGCAACATGCCGTAATATCCGAGTTCTCCCAATTCCTTTAAGATTTCCGGTGGGATAGCCTCTTCTTCATCCATTTTTTCGGCAATCGGTTTCAGCTTTTTCTCGGCAAATTCGCGAGCCGCTTCCGTCATCAATTTTTGATCTTCACCAAGCTCAAAATCCATTTTTTCCCTCAACTTAAAAAGTTACTTTTCGTAGGTATAAAATCCCCGACCGGTCTTTCTTCCCAGATAACCCGCCTGCACCATTTTCCGAAGCAGGGGGCAGGGACGGAATTTCGAATCGGAGTAACCCTCGTATAGAACCTCCATGACCGCCAAACAGACATCCAGCCCGATAAAATCCGCTAATGTGAGCGGTCCCATCGGATGGTTCATCCCAAGTTTCATCACTGTATCGATAGCTTCAGGTTTGGCAACCCCCTCCATGACGCAATAAGCGGCTTCGTTAATCATCGGTATCAGAAGACGATTGGCTACGAAACCAGGATAATCATTAACCTCCACGGGCGTTTTATCTATTTTCAAACAGGTGTCCCAGATTATTTTAAAAGTCTCGTCCGAAGTCGCGATGCCTCGTATCAGTTCGATTAATTTCATCATGGGAACCGGGTTCATGAAGTGCATGCCGATTACTTTATCGGGTCGATGAGTCAGGGCCGCTATTTTAGTAATAGGCAGGGATGATGTATTTGTGGCAAGGATAGTTTCCGCGGGACATATTTTATCCAATTTCAGGAATATTTCTTTTTTTACCGACATGTCTTCAAAAACGGCCTCGATTACCAATTGGGCGCTTTTGACTTCATCGAGATTTGTCGTAGTTTTAATTTTTCCAATCGTTTCCGCCACTTTGTCGGCCGAGATTACCCCCTTTTTCGCCTGGCGTTCAAGATTGGCTTTGATAGTATTAATAGCCCTGTCTAAAAATTCCTGTTTCGTATCGATTAACGTCGTAATAAATCCGTACTGGGCAAAAATATGGGCGATACCATTTCCCATCGTGCCGCCGCCGATAACGGCAATGTTTTTAATTTCCACTTTACCTCCGTTAGTCATTTATCCGCTTACACGATAACTTTTAAAATTCTTCATAATATTATTGGGGCAAAATATCATTTTTAAAACCGATTGTAAATAATAAAAGTCCAGTCAAATTTAGCCAGATGTCCTCATTTCGGCATTTTGCCTGTTCATATTTTTCGCATAGTTCTAATTATGAACACCAAAATCTGTATCGCAATCAATCGATTCGGCGTTTAAAAGCCGTGTTTTGGTTATATCTTCTTAAAACATAAAGACTAATAAAATAGTTGCGTTCCGCAACGAATCCGGCATCGATTTTTATATAGCTATTAACTCAAAAGGGAGATACGATGCACACAAATATTTTAATCAGCGACCTTATTAAGTACAACAGCCGCTTTCTATTGAAGAAAATCGGCGGTATTGACAAATCGTTATTATTCAGTCGACCTAATCATAACCTTAATCCGATTATCTGGATTTTTGGTCACATCGTATTTAGCCGCGCCGAAATGGTTGAGGTGATGGGTCTCGATCCCAAGGCTGGCGAACTTGCCGAATTCTTCGCTTCCGGGACATTTCCCCGGAATGATCCGGCCGAATACCCTCACATTGATGAGCTTGCCGCCAACTTAGAACGACTCGGCGACCAAATCGCCGACCTGTTAAATGAAGGGGGAGATAAACTTCTGGCCCGAAGAGCCTGGGGAAAGTATGACACTGTCGGCAAACACATCGTATCAGGTTATATCCATGAATCCTATCATATCGGCGAAATCAACTACTTGATTAATTTCCTTGAAAAAAGCAACTTGAATTCTACTCGATTGAATTTGGCAACCAAGAAGAAAAGCGGTACTGGGAAAATATTATTGGATAACTTAAAATCGGTTCTGACCGTAAAATGAGGTATTTATGGTACCGGCCGTGATTGTGGCAATTAACCTGATTCTGATCTACCTGCTGGTTAAAAACTTGTTAAATTCATGGTTCTAATTCAGGTTGATCGCAAAAGTAAAACTCGAATACGGGTTAGCTAAAACCGTCGACCCGGAGTATCTTGATATCGTTGGCGTTGAATTGCACGGCCTGAACCGATGTTATTCCAACAGACAATAGCGATCGAACTGTAAATAAAAAAGGACAAGAAAGAATTCTTGCCCTTTTTATGCTATCGGTACTCACACATTATTTCATTAAATTACCGGCGATAACCAATCTCTGAATTTCCGATGTCCCTTCGTAGATTTCCATCACGCGTTGATCGCGGTATAACTTTTCGATTACGGAAAATTCGCCGATATAACCGTATCCGCCGTGAATTTGCATGGCTCTATCAACACAGAAATTAGCGGCTTCGGTAGCGTACAATTTTGCTTGAGCGCATTCAAGTGAGAATTTTTCTCCGGCATCCTGCAACTGGGCCGCTTTATAAGTCAGCAAACGAGCCGCTTCTACCCGACACGACATATCGGCAATCATCCACTGAATCGCCTGGAATTTACCAATTGGCGAGCCAAAACAGACTCTTTTCTTCGCGTAAGAAATCGCCTCATCAAGCGCCCTTTGAGCTATCCCGACGCCCTGAGCCGCCACGCCGATACGGGCGCCATCCAGCGTATTCATCGCAATCCGGAAACCCTTACCGGCTTCATATAGCAAATTTTCTTTTGGGACTCGAAGATTATCGAACCAGATTCTGCCGGTGGTGGCCGCTCTCATACCCATTTTCTTTTTTAGGGTTTGAACTTTGATACCGGGAACTAATTGCCCATTCTTGCGAGCCTCAACTATAAGCGCGGTCACCTTGTGAGCCGCCTTTACGCCGGGATCCTCGACGCCGCTTTCCTTGAGACGTAAAAACAGCACGAATAAATCGGCCACATCGCCATGCATGATGAAAATCTTTTCGCCGTTTACGACATAGTGATCCCCATCCAATACCGCCGTGGTTTGCTGATTGGCCGCATCCGAACCGGCAGATGGTTCAGTCAATACAAACGATGGGATAATTTCGCCGGAAGCGCATTTTGGTACGTACTTTTTCTTTTGCTCCTCCGAACCAAAATAAATAATCGGATATGTTGCCAATTCGCCAACTGCGCAAAGCAAGCAGGCGGCGGCATCGTGATAGCATAATTCTTCAATTAATGTAATGTATTCGATATTAGAACGCCCCTGGCCGCCAAGTTCTTTTGGCATGTTAATTCCGATAAAGCCCGCTTTGCCGAGCTGCTTATACAAATCCATCGCGAATCTGTCCGGATCATCCCGATGGTCTAATTCTTTGCTTACCGGTTCGATGTACTTTTTGGCGAATTCGCCGGCCATCTGACGAATAACTTCCTGACGGGGGTCGACATTATACCTGTTCATTCTCGCTCCTTGAATTTTATATGATTTTTTCCTGTTTGTCTTTCAGAACCGTATTTAAATATTTGACTATATCTTCAGTGCTGGCGCCCGGAGTAAAGATTTCGCCCATTCCCATCTCCTTAAGCTTACGGGCATCCTCATCGGCAATGATTCCTCCGCCAAATACCAGGATATTTCCGGCGCCTTCTTTGCGCAGACCTTCCAGAATGGCCGGAAATAGGGTCATGTGCGCGCCAGATAGAACCGATAGCCCGACAACATCGACATCTTCTTGAATGGCCGCCGAAATTATCTGTTCGGGGGTCTGCCTTAATCCGGTATAAATAACTTCAAAGCCGGCATCCCTTAAAGCGGCCGCCACAACTTTTATGCCGCGATCATGACCGTCAAGTCCCGGTTTTGCCAGTAAGATTCTCCATTTTTTCGCCATGCTTTTCCCCGCGTAATCGTCGTGTCGCAAGATTGTCCAATATATCGATTCCTGCTATTTACGACAATAATAAAATTAAAGCGCGACCATTTTTCAGGGCGCCGATTGTTATTTATTCCGGGCTGATTATAATATATCATCAAGCATATAGCAAGAGGGAGATATGAAAATGTGGCGAAAGTTTAATCGCCGCCCAATTCATACATGCCACGTCCATGCACCTTGACTATGGTCTGACCGTCAACGGTAAATGAGACATCACCCGAGTACATCGGGGTCGGATCATAGGGATTATAACTGGGCGCATAAAAATAGACCGCAACCCGGTCGCCGCCCGGAAATATCCGTGTGCCATCAAATAGATTGGTCAATTGATAACGAGTGTGGATATAAATTGAACGGTTAACTTCCTGCGAACTGGTTCGACCATTATGGGTCTGCACATATCGAGTCAAAATCAGGGAAGTAGGGCTTTCGTTAGAGAAAAAAATAGCGCCCGCTTTCATCTCTTTTGGCTTTGAGGGCGAATCATGCGAACAGCCGAATAAAATCCCCGAAAGGGTCAGCGCGGCCATAACCATAACAATCGACTTTTTCATAAAATTAATATACTAAAATATAATCTATTTGGCAAGCGATGATTTAAAAATATATTCATAAAATAGCTAATAATTCCGATATTTATTACGAACCGATTTTTTAGCGAGGAACGAATGTTCGATAAAAATAATGACAAATTCGTAACTATATTCCAGGTCGACTCGTTTTCCGATAAACCATTTAAAGGCAATCCGGCGGCGGTTTGTGTTTTAGATAATCCCCTTAATGACACAACCATGCAGAAAATCGCCATGGAAATGAATGTCTCAGAAACCGCCTTCGCCACGCCAGCCCATAAAGCCGGAATCGTTAACTCGGAGCGGTTTGGAATTCGCTTGTTTACGCCAACATGCGAATCTACAATTAGCGGGCATGCTACTTTAGCGGCAGCCAAAGTAATATATGAGATTTTTGAAAACAAATCTGATACTTTAATATTCCATGGCAAACGTGGCGAAGTATCGGTTATTCGTAAAGGGGCATATTTGCAGATGAACTATCCGGCAGCCCAGTATAAGAAGGCGGAATTAACCGATTACATGGCGAATGCCTTAAGGCTGGAACAGACCGGAATCAAAGACAGATTTTTGGAAGCCTGTGAAAGCACCAATCCCAAAATGCTGCTTCTGCGTTTTCGCGACCAAAACTCAATAAAAATGATAACACCCGATTTTTTCGAATTGTATCAGGTTCAGATAGCAATGGGTTACGATGAAGTAATAGTTACAGCCAGGGGAGATGACCGTTACGATATTGTCTCGCGCACTTTTACGCCGACTCTGGGCATTGATGAAGACCCCGTCTCCGGCGCCGCTCATACATTATTGACTCCGTACTGGTGCCCCCTTCTTAATAAAAAAAGTCTTCTTGCGTATCAGGATTCCAAACGTGGGGGAGAGATTATCGCCGAACTCCATGATGATCCCCGGGGCTATCGTGACCGGGTGCTATTGTCCGGCAAATCGGTAATTGTCATGGAGGCGTTAATTAATCTTGATCCATTCGGCAAATTTTAATTAATCGAAAGTCAGTATATTACGCAAAAAAACCGCTGATCGTTAACATCAGCGGTCTTTTCGCTATTCATAATCGCTTTGTCGATGTGATAGTAGTCCTAATCTAAGGAACTACTACCTAATTATCCGGCAGATTAAGCCTGGCGACGTTCCTTATACAGCGGGAATTTTTCGCACAGATTCATGACATCCTGCTTTACTTTGGCGATTTCCTCGTCGTTTTTCAGGTTATTAATCACTCGCGCGATAAATCCCGCTATCTGATGCATTTCGTTGACACCCATACCGCGAGTAGTAACGGCCGGGGTACCAACTCGGATACCGCTAGTTACAAATGGTTTCTGCGGATCGAACGGCACCGTGTTTTTATTGACTGTGATATTAGCTTTTTCCAACGCTTGTTCAACGTCCTTGCCGGTTAAGCCCTTTTCAATGAAACTCAATAACATCAGGTGATTATCCGTGCCGCCGCTTACCAAATGGAAACCCTGCTTTTTTAAATCTTCAGCAAGTGTTTTGGCGTTTTCGACTATACGCTTTTGATATTCCTTAAATTCCGGTTTTAAGGCCTCTCCAAATGCCACCGCTTTGGCGGCGATAATATGCATCAATGGGCCGCCCTGGATTCCCGGCATGACTTCTCTGTCTAAATCTTTGGCGAAATCTTTCCTGCACATAATCAGACCGCCGCGCGGGCCGCGCAACGTCTTATGAGTCGTGCTTGTTACAAAATCGGCATAGGGAATAGGGGAGGGGTGTAATCCCGCTACCACTAATCCTGCTATGTGGGCGATATCAACCATCAATATCGCGCCAGCGGCATCGGCGGCTTCGCGGAACTTCTTGAAATCGATAATTCTGGGGTAAGCCGATGCGCCCGCGATAATCATTTTTGGTTTATGCTCTTTGGCCAGCGCCAGAAGTTCGTCGTAATCGATTGTTTCGGTTTCGCGGCTGACATTATAACCAATTACGTTATACAACTTGCCCGAAAAATTTATAGGATGGCCATGTGTTAGATGTCCGCCATGCGATAAATTCATCCCCAACACTGTATCGCCCGGCTTTAAGAACGCCATATATACCGCCATATTAGCCTGTGAACCGGAATGCGGCTGGACATTGGCATGGTCGCATCCGAAAAGTTGCTTGCAGCGTTCTTGGGCGAGAATTTCGGCCTGGTCTACATATTTACATCCGCCGTAATATCGCTTGTTAGGATACCCCTCGGCATACTTATTGGTCATCACCGATCCCATCGCTTCCATGACAGCTTCACTTACGAAATTTTCGGAAGCTATTAGTTCCAGGCCTTCATGTTGACGGATTGCTTCGCTTTTGAGCATTCCGAATATATCAGGGTCAACCGATTTCAAATATGACATCAGAATCCTTCCTTACTCCTAATCTTCGATTTTAGAAACACGGCGAGCATGCCGCCCGCCTTCAAACGCGGTATTTATAAAACTGTCGATTATCTCTTCCAATTCCGCTTCAGGCGTGAATAACTCCGATAAAACGAGCATGTTGGCATCATTGTGAGCCCTGGTCAAACGCGCCATCTCGGCATTTACTGCCAATCCGGCGCGAACGCCTTTTATTTTGTTGGCGACCATCATCATGCCATTTCCGGTGCCGCAGATTAGAATTCCATAATCGGCTTTCCCTGATGCCACCAACTGGGAGGCCTTTCGGCCGTGATCAGGATAATCGGCGGTTTCTTCCGAAAAAGCCCCGAAATCTTCAAAGGCGATTCCTTTTTTATTCAGAATGCCTTTTATTATTTCTTTGTATTTATAACCTCGGTGATCCGAGCCCAACGCTATTTTCATTTTACCAGCGTCAACCAATGATATTTATCCACATAACCATCTTCGAACATAGCGAAGAACGCTTTTTGCAGTTTAGCTGTCATAGGCCCGCATTTGCCTTCGCCGATTTGAATACCATCAATTGACGAAATCGGCGTAATTTCAGCCGCCGAACCCGTGAAGAACACTTCATCGGCTATATAAAGAGCCTCGCGCGGTATAGCTTCTTCGATAACTTTTATTCCCATATCTGTCGCCAATCTGATTATCGTATTGCGGGTAATCCCCGGTAAAATAGAACTTCCAAATGAGGGAGTTATCAACGCTCCATCCCGAACTATGAAGATATTTTCGCCCGAACCCTCCGAAACGTGGCCGTAAACGTCAAGCGCGATTCCCTCTACATAGCCATGATGTCTGGCCTCTAATCTTATTAGTTGGGAATTCATGTAATTAGCGGATGCTTTGGCCATATCGGGCATTGTCCCGGGAGCGTTACGCCGCCATGAACTCACGCAGACCGAAACTCCTTTCTCGAGAGCTTCGGGGCCAAGGTACTTACCCCAGGGCCAAACCGCGATTGCGACATCGACAGGCACGCCGGTAGGATCAACCCCAAGCTGGTCGTAGCCGCGATAGACAATCGGCCTGATATAACATGCTTCCATTTTATTAACTTTAATGATATCAAGATGGGCCTGCCAGATATCATCCTTGGTAAAAGGGATTTCCATGCGATATATTTTACACGAATTATATAATCTATCGATATGCTCTTTTAATCTGAAAATTACCGGCCCTTTATTTGTTTTGTAACATCTTTCTCCCTCAAACAACCCTGAGCCGTAATGGACAACGTGAGAAAGTACGTGGATTTTGGCGTCGTCCCAATTGACCATCTTGCCATTCATCCAGATTTTTTCGGTTTTGTTAAAAGGCATCTATCCTCCCGGGTAATAAGTTACATAAATTTAATCAAATATAATAAAAGCCCCTTCAATAAGGCAAATAAAAAGAAAGTTTGGGTTCTCCGCTAATTTTCGAACTAAACCGATTGAATTTCGTTTCAATATTCGATATTATAGTATAATTGGCGGCATTAGCAAAAGACGCGCGTAAGTTCGTTTAAATGTTTAAAGCCGCGCAAAGTGAAAGGAGTCCCAGCAAGTGTTTACTTCAAGTAAAATCGCGTTTATTTATACGGCGATTATGATAATTATATTGGCAGGTAGTGCGGTTAGGGCAACCGATTACCAGACATATCTGGATAAAGCGGATAAAAATATCGCCATGAAAAAGTACAAAGACGCTATAAAAAACCTTCGAAAAGCCCATAAATCCAATGATAAAAATCCCGAGATATATCGTAAAATAGCTTATTGTTTTGAACAATTGAATTTGCCGGATAGCGCGATTTCCTTTTATGAAGGCGCGATAGTATTCAATCCCCGCGATATCGATTCTTATCAAAAAATAGGAGATATCTATTATAAAGAACGATATTTCCATGAGGCGATGGCCTGGTACGAGCGGGGAATGGACTTGGGAAGGCTGTATCCGGAGAGTTACAATAAACTGGGAATTATATATTTACGCTGGCGCGAATTAAGAAAAGCCCGCGACTATTTCGAAAAATCCATTGAAGTCGATTCCAACTATTCCAATGGCTATTACGGTTTGGGATTAGTCTATATGCATGCGGGCGACTCCTTAAAGGCTGTCGATTACTATAAAAAATCCATTGAACTTGGGCCGCAGCCAAGGGCGGCTTATTTTATCGGCGTGATATCATTTAACATGGGGCAGCCCGATTCGGCCCAGGTTTGGCTGAATAAGTATCTTCAACAAGAACCAGCCGGGGAATATTCGCCGGCGGCTGTAAAACTTTTGTCGAAAATCAAGGAAAATAAAAAGTAACCCTTTAAAAGAATATTGAATATTTCCGGCCGATGTGTTCTTGACTTAAGGATATAAAATTCGCATAATTGTTTCCGAAAATGAATCCCAATTGGGCTTCAATTTAGTTCTATGTGATGAATTTCTGGTTACTTGAAAAACTGATGTAGTTTAAAATAACTGTTTTTGGATAGAAATCTGAAGGAGGAAACTATGGCCGAACAACCTGTAATTCTGTCTGCCTGCCGTACCGCTATCGGAACATTCCAGGGCGGTTTATCTTCGATGACTGCCACTCAACTGGGGGCTGTTGCCATAAGGGAGGCCGTTCG
>CAZTNJ010000067.1:9928-15704 GCA_964614835.1 uncultured Ignavibacteria bacterium
TTTGTTTTTTGGCACAAAAACTGGGGGGTGTTTCCTTATGGTTGGCCTTTTTTTTTGCGGGTTTTTTTTCAAAATATTTTAAGAAGTTATCATGGGTCAGGTCGTGCAAGCAGGGGCAGGCCAGGCGCCGGCCCGTCAGGCAGCCATTCACGGCGGATTGCCGGTACAGGTGCCGGCGGTTACTATTAATAAAGTCTGCGGTTCCGGATTAAAGGCCGTTATGATGGCGGCTCAATCGATTAAATCCGGCGATGGTCAGCTCTATGTCGCGGGCGGCATGGAATCGATGTCCAATTGTCCCTATATTATACCCGGTGTTCGTACTGGTTTAAAATTCGGCGATAAAAAAATCGTAGATTTGATGATTCTCGATGGACTTTGGGATAGTTTCCATAATTTCCATATGGGGAATGCCGCCGAATTAACCGCAAAAAAATCCAACATTTCCCGCGATATGCAGGATGAATACGCGTTTTATTCGCAAATAAAAGCCTCCAAAGCTATTGCTGAAGGAAGATTCATTCAGGAAATAACACCGGTGATGGTACCCCAGCCCAAAGGCGACCCAATCGCCTTCGAAGCCGATCAAGGTCCACGCCCCGATACTACCGTAGAAAAACTGGGAAAACTGAAACCGGCTTTCCAGAAAGATGGCTCGGTTACTCCTGGTAATGCCCCCGGCCTTAACGATGGCGCGGCGGCGCTGGTTGTATCATCGCAAACTTATGCCGAAAGTAAGGGATTACGACCAATCGCTCGAATAGTTGATTATGTCGCGGGTTCGGTCGAACCGGAAAACGTATTTTACGCGCCAATTATGACAATCCAAAAACTGATGGCGAAAATGCAAGTAGACATTAATTACTGGGATTTAATCGAAATCAACGAAGCGTTTGCCGTTCAAGTATTGGCCGATGGCAAAGAACTTGGCTGGGATTGGGGAAAAGTCAATGTCAACGGCGGGGCAATTGCGTTGGGTCATCCGATTGGAGCATCCGGCGCCAGAATTCTGGCTACCCTGATTTACGCGCTTAAAAACCGGGGTCTCAAAAAAGGATTGGCCTCGTTATGTTTGGGTGGCGGTGGCGCCGTAGCGATGGCCATTGAACTACTATAGAGATCATAGCGTGATATAAATTCGCTTGGGGGCGCAGCACGCTGCGCCCTTAATTTTATAGAAATGATATCAATGACTAATCGGAAAATTACACTTCCCTAATCCGTCTGAATGTTGCCCAGCCTGAGCCAATCACGATAAAGAATAAACCCAGCCAAACCAGATTTATCATCGGCTTGAGCGATATATCTAAAATCAGATTTTCTCTCTCCTGAAATTCGCCGGGATTATTCTGGCTGGTTACTCCAATCATCGCTAATCCTTGATCCGCGTCGATTTTTAAAAGGTATATGCTTTTATCAGTCCCCGGAATTTTTACCGGAACGTAATCAGTATTATCGACCGATTGAAGTATTTGGCTTGGGATTATCGTGTCAATTCTGCCATCCGTTGACTTGATTGTTAAAACCGCGCCAATAGTCATCCCTTCGGTCTGACTGCCCATATGCCCGCCGATATCAAATTTTTCAAATACGACTTCGCGGCCGTCGATTATATGGCTTTGCCCTTTTGCGAAAATATGCGAATCATCGGCCATTTTCGCCGGTTTCGACTGCAATTCTTCCGGTGAAATATAAAGGTCATAAAATGCGAATTTCTTTATATATGGATTTCTCACAACTCCCTGATTGCTTTGCAAAAAAACCGGGCGCGCGGCAAATATCGATGAGCCTTTGGTTATTTGAAGATTAACCTGGGTTTTGTTATCTGCAATCTGCTCGGAGTTATTGAATTTGATGTCGAATCCATAGATATTCTTGCTCTCCCCGATGTCGAAAGCCATCTTCTTTTGCGATGAATATGACGATGAAATTAAAACGCCTATCAACATCAACCCGACACCGATATGAATCATATCCGATTGAAGCGTACGCACCCCGCGTCTGATTCGCTCTATCAGGAAAAGTAAGTTGGCTACGAACGCGAAACCCCCGGCAAAAAGAAAAACGATATGAGCCAAGTTATGAACCCCCATCGCAACGCCAAAAATCGCGATTATTAACGCAGCCGCAACCGGGATAATTAGCTTCCGGCGTAACTCAAGCCAGCTATCGCCTTTCCAGGTCATCAGGGGCATAAAACCCAGTACCAAGCCGAGAATAATACCTATCGGCAAGTTTGTAAAAACATAATAAGACATCCCTACCGCCGATGGCTCGCCCCAGATTCGCGTGAGTAAAGGCGCCGACATCCCGATTAAAACCAGAAATCCCGATAGTATAAGAAATAGCATACCCAGATAAATCGCGAATTCGCGCGATAGGGGAGACTTGCCCGATTCGATTGAGCCAATCGATTTGGCGCGATATATCAGAAGTCCGAACGAGATAATCGTAAACGCCGCCAGGAAAAACACGAGATAAGCTGTGTATCCTAAATCCACGAACGAATGCACCGAAAAATCGGCCAGTACTCCGGAACGGGTTAAAAATGTCCCGTAGATCGTCGTCAGGAACGCGGCAACCGCCATGAATAAGTTACTTTTCCGGAATGTCCCTTTTTTCTTCTCAAGAATCATCCCGTGGACTAATGCCACGCTTGCCAACCAGGGAACCAATATCGCGTTCTCCACCGGGTCCCAGCCCCAATAACCGCCCCAACCCAAAGTTTCATAAGCCCAATAGCCGCCAAGAAACAATCCCGCCCCCAGCGTGCAAACCGATAATATCGCCCAGGGAAAAGTTAGTTTGACCCAGTTTTCGTATTTATTAGTTGCCAGAGCCGCCATCGCGAACGCGAATGGAATGAAGGTCGCGGCAAAACCTATAAATACAATCGGCGGATGAATCTGCATCCAGTAATTTTGAAGAAGCGGGTTCAATCCTCGCCCGTCTAACGGAATCACGGAATTCAATTTAAACGGTGAAGATATAACCAATAAAGAAAGCAGAAACATCTGAGCCAGGATAAAGAAAAACATAACCCAGCCAACCTGTTCTTTGGCCTTGGCTTTTACCCACAGTCCAAGTAATACGGCCATGGTTAGCCAGAGAAGGAATGACCCTTCCTGACCCGCCCAGAGCGATGTTACCTTGAAATTGGTCGGCAATTCGATTGATGAGTAACTTGATACGTACGAAAATTCAAACCTGTCATTGACCAGCATATTAACCAGATAAATTGACGATATCACGATTAATGCGGTTAAAAGATAATATGATAGTTTTGAGGCCATCATGAAGGCTTGATTGCCGCGAGCCACAAAAAAGTAGCCGACTAATGATAACATTGCGGCTACAGTCGCCAACGCTATAAAATATGTCCCGGCCACCATCATGCCCCCCGATTTTGAGTTTTGGTTCCCTCATATTTGGAGGGGCATTTTACCAGAAGGTTATTGGCCACAAACTTGCCATCCGAATATTTGCCTACACATACCACCGATTCGGCATGCTCAAAATTTCCCGGTTTAGTTCCAGCAAAACTTACCAGCATACGATCGCCATTTTCATCGCTAATATAAAATGAGAATACGCCCGAAGTGCCATCGTAAACGGTTTCGTCATGGTTGACTTTACCCAACACCTGGACATTTGTCTGCATCGAGCGGGCGCGATTGAAATCGACATAGGGCGTGGCCGTGGTTTTTAACGACCAAAAAGCGATTCCAACAAATATAACTATCGCGATTACACCGATATATACTGTATATTTTTTTTGAATTTTTCTCCAGTTCGTTGTTTTTTCGGTCAAGCTTGATCAAATACAACCATAACCCCACCCAGATTATTATAGAGACAGCCAGCGGAGCTAACGTAATCATATTATTCTTCCTCCTTCTGCAAGCGATAAACTCTCACAGTAAGTGAATATATCCATCCGTAAAGAATTATAAACGCGGCCAAAGCCGGAAGCACCACCGCCAAAGTCGTGCCCGACATCGTTATAAATTTCGCCGATGACGCTCCTCCAGGCGAACCCGGATGTAATCCCGGAGTGATTCGCGGCCAGATAAAAATGGCAAATGTGGCGGCGATAAATCCCAGAATCGCGTAAACCGCCGACAGATTGGCTTTCTTAACCGGATCGTTCACCGCTGAACGAAGCGAAAAGTAAGCCAGGTAAATCAGGAGCACTACCGTTATCGATGTCTCCCGTGGGTCCCAGTTCCAAAAAGAACCCCAGGCGAATTTGGCGAACACCGATCCTGAAACTGTCGCCATCACGCAAAATATCGTCCCCAGCATCGCCGCCGTCGCCGATTTATAGTCGTATTCCAGGTCTTTCGTGTTAAGATATCTCATGGCCTGATACATCGCGAACGCGTAAGCCAAAAATGTCACCAGCGCCGATGGCCAATGGAAGTAGAAAATCCGGTACACTTCGGGGGTTTGTACGCCTGACATGGGCGGTTCAAAGGTCCAAGCGCCAATAATCACCCAGACAAACAACAGTAAAAGCAGTATTTTCCAAATCATCGTCAATCCTTAAACATCAATATCATTTAACTTGTTCCATCTCCAATAATTATGATAATATTTTAAGGCCAACCGATAATCGTGTCAATCATTAATCGGCGTTTCCAGTTCCGATGATTTATATAGATATAACTGTGCAAATTTTGACATTTTTAGAAAAATTCTTGACATTCGTTTACAATTATATATTCTGCAAATATAAATACCCATTTGTAGATTGGATTTGGTGGGAGTTGTGGTTAAATCTGTTAATAGCGGTGGGAAAATATCCCCGATAGCCGTAGTCGGCGGCGGCCCGGCCGGCGTGATGGCGGCAATCGCGGCGCTGGAAGAATCGAAGCGGGTTATTGTCTATAATAAGAATCCCTGGCCCGGGAAAAAAATCGCCGCTATCCCTCCCGAGGAATTTATTATTTCCGAAAAAATGCCCCCAAACAAGATGGCTGCGCAATTTGGGGATAAAGCGAAATTTGTGAGCCCGGCTCTAAAAACGTTTACATATTCAGATTTAATGGCTTTTTTCAAACGTATTGGTTTTGATATTAAAGCCGATCCTTATGGACATTTCCGCGCCAACGGTTATCCGATTGGCGACATTATCGATTCGGTCCGCGCCCGGGCGCGCGAACTTGGCGTCCAATACATGAAATCGGCCAGAATCACGAACGTGTTGGTCGAAAGAAAACGCGTTGTCGGAATTTCCGTAAACGGCACCGACAGGCCGGCTTCCGCCGTAATCTTGGCTACCGGCTCGATATCATCGCCCAAGTATGGGGCTACCATGGATGGCTACGAAATCGCCCGTAGATTGGGGCATGAGGTTCGCGAAATCCGTCCCGCGATGGTTGATTTGATCCCCGATGGCAAATATCAGAAAATCCTGGCGGGGGATAAATATAGTAACATAAAAGTTACAATTCAAATCGATGGCAAATCTATATATTCGGAAATTAGTGAAATTAAGTTTACACCTAATAGTATCACCGGCCCGGCCATCTTGAATCATTCGTCGGAAATTCTGGAAAAACTCCCCAATTCCAAAATCGAATTGAATCTCGACCTGCTTCCTCATATGGATAAAGAACAACTCAACGATCGGTTCGCGCAGGCGCTCATCAACCGCGAAATAGTCTCGCTGGGAGAATTCTTAAACGGTCAAATCGGCGAGAAAATGACCCTGGCCATTAACAAATTAACCCATAGCGGTCTGGCAAAACCCCTGTTGCTATAATAAAAAGAC
>CAZTNJ010000068.1:0-15691 GCA_964614835.1 uncultured Ignavibacteria bacterium
GGCAATTTTCGGACGTGCATCGGAAATCCTTGCCAGTAAAGTTGATTTGCCCGCGTTCGGAAAACCCACCAGACCGACATCGGCTAGAAGCTTTAATTCGAGCTCGAGGGTCTTCTTTTCGCCCGGTTTTCCCGGAGTTGCCTTGCGCGGGGTTTGATTCGTGCTCGATTTGAAGGTAGCGTTGCCTCTTCCACCGCGGCCCCCTCTCGCGATTACGATAGGTTCTTCTCCCGGTTTGACATCTGCCAAAACTTCGCCGGTATCGGCATCCTTCACAATTGTGCCCGCCGGAAGTTTTATCAAGAGGTCGTCGCCATCGTTGCCGCTTCGGTCCTTTTTCCCGCCGCGTCCCCCTGATGGCGCCCTATAACTTTTCTTATAACGAAAATCAAGCAGAGTTGACATG
This sequence comes from uncultured Ignavibacteria bacterium, assembly GCA_964614835.1. Classification (GTDB taxonomy): domain Bacteria; phylum Zixibacteria; class MSB-5A5; order UBA10806; family 4484-95; genus JAAYTW01. Next base: position 407 of record CAZTNJ010000068.1, read on the forward strand.
TTTTCATCGGCGACCACAAGCACATCGCCCCCTTTACCGCCGTTGCCGCCATCGGGGCCGCCCTTGGGAATATATTTTTCGTGGCGGAAACTTATATGACCATCTCCACCCGAACCTGCCTCAATCTCGATCTGCGCGTAATCAACAAACATAATCAATTAGCGTAAAATTCATTTAGCTTGGCGCGTAACTCGGCCATGGTAATTGCCCGCACAAGCTTCCCCTCGCTCGCGTATGATACCTGTCCGGTTTCTTCGCTTACCACGATAACAAAGGCGTCGGTTTCTTCAGATAAACCAACGGCCGCCTTATGCCTCATCCCATAGAGCCTGTTGTAAGCCGGATTTTGCGATAATGGCAAAGTGCAGGCCGCCGCCAGAACTTGATCCCCCTTGATTATGATGGCGCCGTCGTGAAGCGGCGTGTAAGGGGTAAAAATCGTTTCGATTAATTCGTGAGATACATTTGCCCCCATAGCCTTCCCGCTTTCGACATAATTCACCAGGCTGATATTGTTTTCCAGCGCCAGAAGCGCTCCGTGCCGCGATTCGGACATTTTTTCGATTGCCCGAAGAATATCTTCGACCGCGCCCCTTGATTCCTGCTTCAGTAACCTTCGAATAAGTCTGTTCTGCCCCAATCGCACGAACGAACGCCGTAATTCGGGCTGTAAAATTATCACCAACACAATGATTCCAAATGCCGCTATATTTGAAATGAACCACTGCACCATCGATAAATCAAACCAGTAAGATAATACTCCAACCACAAAGAAAATAAATAATCCTAATAGTAATTCCAGCGAACGAACGCTTCTTATAAGCAATATCAGGCGGTAAAAGAAATATCCGACTAAGAGAACATCGATTAAGTCGACTAACGTAAACGATAAAAATCCGATATGAAACAAGGTCATCAATTCGCCCTCTCGATTAATTCTAAAATCTTAAGAGCCCTCACCGTTGACAAAACATCATGAACCCTGATAATCGCCGCCCCTTTTATCGCCGCGTAAATTGCCGCAGCCAGCGATCCCTCCAGTCTTTCATCCACCGGTAAATCAAGCGATTTGCCGATAAACGACTTCCGCGATACGCCTATCAGGATTGGATAACCAAGTTTTGCCAGAAGGTCAAGTATTTTTATTAGGGTAAACTTATGTTCTACCGTTTTCCCGAACCCAATTCCCGGATCGATAATAATCTTTTCTTTATCCACCCCCGCGCTCATCGCCAATTCGGCCGCCGTCGCCAGAAAGCTCGATATCTCTCCTATAAGATCAGTATACTGGATCCCCACCTGCATCGTGGCCGGAGTTCCCCGCATATGCATTAACACCAGATGCGTTTCAAACCTGGCCGCCACTTCCGCGATTTCCGGCCCTTCTTGTAATCCCGATATATCGTTGATAATCGTTGCGCCAAGTTCGCAGGCCATTTTCGCGACTTTCGCTTTGCGGGTATCGATTGAAATCGGAACAGCTATGCTGGGAATCAATCCCTCCAAAACCGGTTGTACCCGCTCTATTTCCTCTTCATCGGTAATAGATACTGCCCCGGGTCTCGATGATTCCCCGCCGATATCGATTATATCAGCGCCTTCCTCAACCAACTTACGCGCGTGCTCTATAGCTTTTTCGGATGATAGATACATTCCGCCATCCGAAAATGAATCAGGCGTCACATTTACGATCCCCATCACAAGAGGACGATTACCGGACAAATTTCCGGACATCAATTTTAACTCAGGCATATAATCCGGATTGGATAGCCGCACCGGCTACCCGGACTGATTGGATTTAATCAGCAACAAGGCCTCTTCGCGCGTGGCCTCTTTGCGTAATGCTCCCCTGACCGCCGAACTTACAGTCCTGACGCTTGGCTGGGCCAAACCCCGCATTGTCAGGCAAAGCTGTTCGGCTTCCACGACAACCAGAACTCCTTTTGGCTTTAAGACATCTACAAGCACTTCGGCGATTTCTGTAGTCATCCTTTCCTGTATCTGGGGCCGACGCGATATTGTTTCCACCACGTTCACCAAACGGGCAAAACCGGTGATAGTATTATTCTGGGGAATATAAGCGATATGAACCACGCCGAAAAAAGGTAAAAAATGATGCTCGCACATCGAGAAAAAATGAATATTTTTGGCGATTATCAATTCGTCCCGATTATCGGCATGATACAATTTCAATTTTTCGCGCGGATCGCGATTAAGTCCGGTAAAAAATTCCTCATAGAAATCGGCAACCCGTCGGGATGTATCCTTAAGCCCTTCCGCCCCAGGATCAAGATTAAGACCCTTTAAAATTAGACGAAATCCCCGGCTTATTTCCGCCTTATTAATTTTGCGATTCGATGATTGTTTCGGCAGTGTCCGATCCTCTCAAAATAGCGTCGATTTGCTCGCCGTCCAGCGATTCTTTTTCCAACAACTCTTTGGCCAGAGCGTGTAGCTTGTTAATATTTTCCTGTAACAGCTGGGTCGCCCGTTCCTGCGCGTTGAGGACTATTCCCTTGATTTCATTATCGATATCCTGAGCCGTTTGCTCCGAATAATCGCGCGCCGAGGATAACTCTTTACCCAGAAAAATGTGCTCTTCTTTCTTTCCAAATGTCAGCGGCCCCAATACATCCGACATACCCCAGTTACAGACCATCTTGCGGGCCAATCCGGTCGCTTGCTGAAGGTCATTGCCCGCGCCTGTGGTCAACTGATTAAATACAAGGAGCTCGGCAACTCGTCCGCCCAATATCTGCACCAATTTCGTAGTGAGATATTCTTTCGACAATGTATGCCGCTCATCAATGGGCAAATAATGCGTTAATCCCAACGCGATTCCGCGCGGAATAATCGTAACTTTATATACTGGATCAGAACCCGGTATCAGCTTACCCAATAGCGCGTGCCCCGCTTCATGATAAGCCGTAACCTTCTTCTCCTCTGGCGATATCATCAAAGAACGCCGCTCGATTCCCATCATGACCTTATCTTTGGCCTCCTCAAAATCGACCATTAGAACTCGTTCGTGATTTTTTCGAGCCGCCAATAAAGCCGCTTCGTTGACCAGATTCGCCAGGTCGGCGCCCGACATACCGGGAGTCGCCCGCGCCAGTATCTTCAGATCAACCTTATCGTCAATATTAATTTTCCGCGTATGGACTTTTAGGATTCCTTCCCGTCCCTTGACATCGGGGTTATCCACCACTATCTGACGGTCAAATCTTCCTGGTCTCAATAAAGCCGGATCAAGCACGTCTGGACGGTTGGTCGCCGCGATTATTATGACTCCTTCGTTAGATTCGAATCCGTCCATCTCGACCAACAATTGGTTTAAGGTCTGCTCTCTTTCATCATGTCCGCCGCCCAAGCCTGCTCCCCTATGGCGGCCTACGGCGTCGATTTCATCGATAAATATGATACACGGCGCATTCCGTTTCCCCTGGTCGAATAAATCCCTCACTCTCGATGCGCCCACGCCTACGAACATTTCCACGAAATCCGAACCCGACATCGAGAAAAACGGCACCCCCGCTTCACCGGCGACCGCCTTGGCTAATAAGGTCTTTCCCGATCCGGGAGGCCCCAACAATAAGGCGCCTTTGGGAATTTTGCCGCCGAGCTTCTGGAATTTTGCCGGTTCTCGTAAAAATTCGATAATCTCTTCCAGCTCTTGTTTGGCTTCATCGCAACCGGCCACATCGTTAAATGTCACTTTTGGACGGCTCCCCGAAAGCAACCTGGCCCGAGATTTTCCAAACGAAAACAGTCCCTTAGGGCCGGCTCCTTGCATCTGCCTGAACATGAATAACATCCACAATACCAGGACTAACCATGGCAGCGCCGTCCAGAGTAAGCTTACCCAATTTTGCGATGTCTGGGCTTCGACAACCGCTTTGCTGGCCTGAAGTTTCTCTATCAGTTTAGGGTCATCAAACGGAATACGGGTCCGAAATTTTTTGCTGGATATAGTCTTATTATCAATTGTAAGTTTGACTTCCTTAAAAAATTCCCCCTTAACCTCTTTCTCGACGAAAACGATATGCGATACATTACTGCTATCAATTTGATTCAATAATTCGCTGTAAGTTATATTCAAAACGTTCTGGCTATTCCCCGAAAGAAGCTGGTAGAAAAGCAGGCCGGCCATAAAAATAACCGCCCAGAAAAGCAATGTCCGCGCGCTTTTCTGCCACTTAAATTCCGGACCCCCATCCGGCCCCTTGCCATCGCGCCGAGGGGGTTTGTTTTGATTCTGATCGTCCGATCTATTGAAATCCACTATCTACCTCTCTCTAATCTTCCATAACCGCAACATACGGCAATTGTCTGTATTTCTCCATGTAATCGAGTCCAAACCCGATTACGAACTTATTCGGAATTTCAAACCCCACGTATTTTACGTCGATATCGATTTTGCGGGCGTGACGCTTATTTAAAAGAGTTACGAACTGCACCGACTTGGGTTCGCGAAGTCTAAGATAATTTTTGATATATGTCGATGTCAACCCCGTATCGATAATGTCTTCTACTATTAACACATGTCTTTTCTTGATATTTAAATTAAGATCCTTTAAAAGCCTTATCACTCCTGTCGAATTTTTCGTTCCAGCATAACTGGCCACTCCGATAAAATCCATTTCGCAATCATTGCCGTATTCTCTTACCAGATCCGCCATGAACAAGAAGCTGCCTTTTAAAATCCCTATAAACACAGGGGTTTCGCCGGCATAATCTTCTTTAATTTCCTTTGCCAGCGTTTTAATTCTGGCGGTAATCTTCGACCGGGGAATCAACACTTGAATTTTACTCATTTTGCAACAATCTCAGCTTAAGGACCTTTTTCGTATTTCTAGTCACCTTTACATCATCGGCGATTCCGTAACCCGCTACCCAAACGATTTTATTACCCGAAACTACTACCGGCACTGCCGCCTTGGCCTGCCTTGGAACCTTCTTATCGTTGAGGAAATCGACCAGCTTTTTAGTGCCGAACATCCCCAGGGGTTTAAACTTATCGCCGGCTTTTAAGTTCCGAATTTCCAGTTTGCCTACCTTGTCATAATCTAAAAAAGCCCGGCTTTCATCCCTGTTATTTATTACTTCGGAATAATTAACTTTTCCTGTTGTCTCCGAAACTATTGCGGCCCCGGATTTTCCTAAAATCGTCAAATTTCCAATTCTCAATCTCCGTGGAGTAAACTTTCGGGACGCCCTGTAAAGAACCAGCCGATCCGCGTGCCGCGCCGCGAATATCTCATGACTTATTTGGACTAAGGCCCCATTCCGCTTAAGATTAAGCGCCCGATTTATTGACTCTGAACCCGGCCGATAATGCTCCCCGCTTAAAATTGAATAAGCCTTTACCAAAACCCAACTTCCGAGATTTTTATAATACCCCGACAGCCGCTCCAAGTCAAGGATGATTTCGTTTGCTTTTTTCTCGATTATGCACTGTTTGAAAACTTCATCCGTAATCTGCTGCATAAATAGATAATTTTGCCCAATTACTTCGGCGGCGGTAGCAATATGCCCCAAAGCGGAAGGATTAATCTTGGCCATTTGCGGTATAATTTTATGTCTAATCAAATTACGGCGATAGTCGAGCTCCAGATTGCTCTCATCTACCCTATATGATAAGCCGTTTTGCTTTAAAAACGATAGGATTTCCGATTTGGCGAACTCAAGCAATGGTCGGATAATATTGGCTCGTTTGATTTTAATTCCCGATAATCCCCCCAGATTCGCGCCACGGATTAGGTTCATTATAAAAGTTTCGGCCAAATCATCCGAAGTATGTCCGGTGGCGATTTTATTATATCCATACCGGCCGCATAATGCCTCGAAATAGTCGTAGCGCGCTTTTCGCCCGCATTCCTCAATACCAATGTTACTCCTTTTGGCGATAACCTTAATATCGACCTTTTTTAAATGAAAACGGACGGCATAAATTCTACACAATTCGGCGCAAAAACAACTATCTTCCGTCGATTTTCTCCTTAACCTATGGTCAACATGCGCGGCCGCTATCGTTATGCCCAGTTGCGGCGCCAGATAATTCAACGCGTGAAATAGCGCGACCGAATCGGGTCCTCCGGACAAAGCTACCAATATCCTGTCACCAGATTTGATTAAATCGTGTTGACTGATTACGCGCGCCGCTTTTTGAAGAAAAGATTCCATGTAGCATAATATGGCAATAAGCCGAACATGTCAATATAAGGATATGTGATAGAATCGCTTTAATATTAGGTTTGGGTCCCGAAGCAAGGGATTTATGGGTCAGGCTCTCTAAGAATAAAACTTCGCTATAAAACTGCGAGTCGGTTTCGTCAGTTCAAGGCTAAGGGCCGAATCTAAATCATACCAGGCCCCTGCATGTCCTTCGGAATTGATCTTGAAAGGCGTTTTGTTATCGACCGCGGCCTCGTATAAATGCCATCTATGATGATCTGCGCCCCATTTGCATTCGTCGCCAGCAATATCCTCTTCGCTTACCAATTTCACCGAATCTAAGGTAACTCCGGTCTCTTCTTCAACTTCCCGTATCGCGGCCAACCCAGGGTTTTCCCCCACTCCCAGATGACCGGCCGGTATCGTGTAAACAAACGGAAAGATCACTCGTTTGAACAATAAGATTTGTCTATTATGATTGAATAAAAATACTCCGATACTTTCATGCCAGAAATCGCGCGTGTTCTTTTCGATCCACCAGACTTCCGAATTATCCGCATGAATAATTCTTGGCGAGATTTTTCCGCAAGACATACAGCGATAATGATAATTCCCCTCGATATAAAATGACTCTATTTTCTCGCCATGGCAGGCGATACAATAACTATGGCTCTGGCCATCACGCGGTATCTCAAAATCAATTTTCATGATTATCCTTCAACCTACGAACCAATTTATAAATAGATAAATTAAATATCCCCTCTCCCTAAAAGAGAAGGTGGCCGAAGGCCGGGTGGGGGCGAAAAGCCCCTGTAAAATATTCGTTGAGATAGAATCCGGCAACAACCGTACGACATCCTAACACCACAGTCTGTTCTACCCCGGCGGCCAGGAGAACCAGCGGCCTCCCATTATATGCACGTGAAGGTGGTTCACTGATTGTCCGGCGTGTTCGCGGCAATTAATTACCAACCTATATCCTTTTTCCGAAATGCCCAATGTTTTCGCCAGCTCCGTCGCCTTCGCTATTAGTTTCCCCGCGATTTCCGGATCGGCGTCCTCCACGGTCGGCAGATGTTTTTTTGGTATCACCAAAACATGCACCGGCGCCTGCGGATTAACATCACGTATCGCCGCGATATCATCATCCTCATACAATATCTCCGCCGGCAATTCCCGATTCACAATCCGGCAAAATACGCAACCCTTCATAGTTCTCCCAATTTCGACATTACGATCGATACAAACGCCACTGCCGCCGTTTCGGCTCGTAAACGGCGAGCCCCAAGGCTATATGGCTTGAATCCTGCCTCATGCGCCAATTTTATCTCATCCAATGATAATCCCGATTCCGGCCCCACCAATAAAATGGCCGAATCGGGATGATTATTGCCGCCTATTTCGGGATTCGATCCCGCCCCGATTTCCGCCATAAGCGCCAGATTATATTCGCCGCTAATCGATAACATTTCAGCAAATTTGGCCATAGGCCGTATTTCCGGAATTACTGTCCGCAATGATTGTTTAGCCGCGCTTTTCGATAGTTTAATCCAGCGCTCAACTTTCGACTCCCCGACATCATCGGCATAAGTTCTTTCCGAAACAAAAAAATGAAATTCCGCCACCCCTAATTCCGTTCCCTTCTCCACAATATAATCCATCTTGGATGCCCTGCACAATCCGCAAGCCAGAGCGATTTTACATTTAGCTTCGTTCTCCATCCATGTATGTTCTATTATTTTGGCAGCGACTTTTCGCGGATTGCTTTCGATAATCTGCGCCCGATACTTATTCCCCCGTCCGTCAATCGCCCAGAATATCTCCCCGACCTTTGCCCGCATCACTTTCACTATATGACGCGACTCTGTTTCGGATAGCGTAAGCTGATCGCCTATTACACCTGATGGTTCTACGTAAAAATTGGTGGCTTCAATTTTCATTTTTCAGATTTCCGACAGATTAGCGTCACCCATTCGGCCCCCTTGTTAACTTTCTCGATACTTAGGGGTTTTAACTTAAGGAATTCATAGAACCGCGGATAATCCTCCACGCTGATACCGGAAAACACGATTACGCCATTTTTTACAAGCGATTTATCAAGGCAATCGTATAAACCTATCAGCTGATCGGTTATCATATTCGCCATTATAATTTCGGCGGGCGGCGATATCACGAACCTATCAGCCAGTTCCACAAAAATCACCACCTCGTTTAAGACGGCATTTTCTTTTGTAGCTTCGATTGCTTCCGGGTCGTTATCGCAGGCGGTTACTATCGATGCCCCCAATTTAGCCGCCGCGATTGCCAGAATGCCCGTGCCGCAGCCGTAATCGAGCACCCGTTTGCCAGTACAATCGATTTCCTCCAAAGCCCTTAAACACTGCGCCGTTGTTTCGTGATGGCCCGTTCCGAAAGCCATCTTCGGGTCGATAATAATCACGATTTCATCTGAGGCCGCTTTATATTCATCCCACGATGGCTTAACAACGAAATGCTCTGATACTTTTAGCGGCTTAAAATTCTTTTTCCATCCTTCCATCCAATCTTCCGATTGCAGCCAGTCCGCTGAAATAAACGCATAAATGGCCCCCGGGAAATTATCCTTTATATTTTGGTAGTAAGATTCGATTTCCCCCCGTGTCGGCGGTGTCGTCGATTCGCCATCAAAATACGCGCTCAGCACCGGTTCTCCGGTTTTGGGCTTATCCTCAAATAACACCCCCAACGCCCCTCGTTCGGACAGAAAATTGGCCAATATATCCTGAAGTTCGGCTGAACAAGACAATTCTATTCTATGATATTGTTTTGCCGGCAAGTTTATACACCGAGAGTCTGGCGCAGTTTTTCGAAGAATGATTTATCGTAATTCTGGGTTTTGTTTTTTTGAATTTCCGCCAGCCGCTTAAGCAGCTCTCTTTCTTCGCTCGATAGTTTGCTGGGAGTAAGCACAATTATCCGCACCAATTGATCCCCCTTGCCATAACCATTCAGATGCGGAATGCCTTTGCCGTGCATTCGGAACACTTTCCCCGATTGCGAGCCGGCCGGTACTTTCAACGTGGTTTGCCCGCCCAAGGTCGGTACCATGATTTCATCCCCCAGCGCCGCTTGCGAAAACGAAATCGCCTGCTCGCAGATAATATCGTTCCCATGGCGCGTAAACACCGGATGATCGATCTCCTCTATCACCACAAACACGTCTCCGGGATGGCCTCCCCGTGGTCCGGCATCCCCCGCCCCCTTAACCGGAATATAATTGCCGCTTGATACGCCAGCCGGTACTCTTACTTTTATCTGAGTCTGCCCCTTGGTTCGTCCGTTGCCGGCGCATTCAAGGCAAGGTTTTTCAATAATTCTTCCGGTTCCGCCGCAATAAGAACATTGGGATACATTTATAAATTGCCCAAATAACGATCGGCTTACCGTCCGTTGTTCTCCGGTTCCATTACAACGCGGGCATGCCTTATCCGATGTCCCCTTCTCGGCCCCGGATCCGCCGCAACGTTCGCATGGCGTCAGTCTCTGTACCTTTATTGTTTTCTCAACCCCGGTCGCGATTTCCTCCAGCGTTAATTTCAACACCACCTGAAGATCGCGCCCTTTCTGCGGCCCCGATTTCCGTCTCGATGTCGACTCTCCGAAGAAATCCTCGAACCCGAACCCTCCGACATCCCGCATGAAAGCCCGCAAGGCGTCCCCTAAATCGAATCCAAAATCGCCAAACCCCTGATAACCGGCTCCGGCCGGCCCCTGATGCCCATACCTGTCGTAAGTTTGCCGCTTATGGGGGTCCTTAAGGATTTCATACGCCTCGGCAACCTCTTTAAATTTCTCTTCGGCGGTTTTATCGCCCGGGTTGCGATCGGGATGATACTTGAGCGCCAGTTGACGGTAAGCTTTCTTTATATCATCATCGGTGGCATCCTTGGCCACTCCCAATATTTCGTAGTAATCTCTTTTTGCCATATTTACACTATCAAATCAAATAAATATAGGACAACTCCTGTCCTATGTCAACCATAGACGGTTTGCTGATTGAAGATTATGAAAAAAGCCGGATGGCTTTCAGACCGACCTGAATTTCACCTTTGTTTTATCTATGTTTTCGAACATTACCAGCTGGTCGTAAGTATCCGATGGGATATCGTCGTACATCCGCTTTTTGGTAACGACTACCACATGATACTTTTCGTGGAATCGTTTCCTAAATATTTGTACCCTTTTTAACCCGCCCTGCGGGGCATACGATGTGATCGGCTCGATTATTATCACTTTGCCCTTAATCCGTTTGCCGACCAAAATATAAGTGGGCACAAACTTGAACGGTTTCGGACCGTCGCCATCGATCACAAAGGTTTCGGCCTGATAAGTGTACTCAAGCCCTTGAGCCTCCAGCCACTCCCTGATTTTTTCGGTGACTTTGTTCATGGTTTTTCCGTTATTTTTTGCAAATCCACGCTGCTTCTAAACCCATTGATGGGCTATATAGTTTTACCGGAAACGGATACTCGGTAAAATATATAGAAACTTGACATCCTCTATCAACAAAGAATTTGCTTAGTTAGTACTCCAAACCGTAACAAAACAAATCTTTCAGAAATGCTAATTAAAAACGATACCTAAAAAACTTACTTTAACTATTTACTTGTCGTCCATTACCTCAAAATCGGCATCAACCGCGCCATCGCCTTTATCTTTGCCCGGTTGAGTCTTCGGTTGCTCCTGACCGGGTCCTTGATTCTCTCCAGATGCGGATCCGCTTGATTCGGCGGTTGATTTCTTGTACAGCTCCTCAGCTAACTTATGGGACGAATTAATTACCTCCTCTGCCGCTTTGTTAATCCTTTCAAGATCATCGCTCTTTAAGGCTTCCCGGCAGCTTTCGATAGCCTTTTCGATTTTGGCGCGATCATCCGGCCCTAATTTATCTCCGTAATCTTTCAGAGATTTCTCGGTGCTATATATTATACTGTCAGCTTTATTTTTCGCTTCAATCAATTCGCGATTTTTCTTGTCGTCCGCCGCATGAATATCAGCATCCTTTTTCATCTTTTCGATTTCATCATTGGATAATCCCGATGATGACTCGATTTTTATCGATTGCTCCTTGCCCGTGCCCAAATCCTTGGCCGAAACATGCATTATCCCGTTGGCGTCGATATCGAACGTCACTTCGATTTGGGGAACGCCTCTCGGCGCCGGCGGAATCCCCACCAGATCGAATCTCCCGAGCGTCCGATTGTATATCGCCAGCTCGCGTTCTCCCTGAAGCACATGGATCGACACCGCCGGCTGATTATCGCTGGCTGTCGAAAATATTTGCGATTTCTTCGTTGGAATTGTCGTATTACGATCGATTAGTTTAGTGAATACACCGCCCAATGTTTCGATTCCCAAAGACAACGGCGTAACATCCAAAAGCAACACATCTTTCACATCGCCCGCCAGCACGCCCGCCTGGATCGCGGCGCCTATTGCGACCACTTCATCCGGGTTTACTCCGCGATGCGGCTCCCGTCCGAATAACTCCCGGACTACCTCCTGGACTTTCGGCACCCGGTACATTCCGCCAACTAATACCACTTCCTGAATATCGCTTGCCGACAACTTGGCATCGCGCAACGCCTGACGACATGGCTCCATCGTCCGTTGAATCAAATCCTCAACCAACTGCTCGAACTTGGCGCGTGATAAGGTAATATCCAGATGCCTCGGCCCCGTTTGATCCGCCGTGATAAATGGTAAATTTATATTTGTCTGCATGGTCGTGGATAGTTCGCATTTGGCTTTTTCGGCGGCCTCCTTAAGACGCTGTAATGCCATCCTATCCTGACGCAAATCTATTCCATTTTGCTTTTTGAATTCGTCCGCCAGCCAATCGATAATCCTCTGGTCGAAATCATCGCCGCCCAGATGCGTATCGCCATTGGTCGAACGGACTTCAAAAACGCCTTCGCCCAATTCGAGTATCGATATATCGAAAGTTCCGCCGCCAAGATCATAAACCGCGATTTTCTGCTCTTTCTTCTTATCAAGGCCATAAGCTAGCGATGCCGCCGTGGGTTCATTGATTATTCGCATCACCTCTAACCCCGCGATTTCGCCCGCGTCCTTGGTGGCCTTACGCTGGCTGTCGTTGAAATACGCCGGAACCGTGATTACCGCTTTCGTGACTTGTTGGCCGAGATAATCCTCCGCGGCTCGCTTGAGATATTGCAATATCATCGCCGAAATCTCCGGCGGCGCGTATTCTTTGTCTAAAATCTGGACTCGGACATCATCGTTAGGAGCATGAGTCACTTTATAGGGAACCAGCTTTTCTTCCGATGACACCTCGCTGTGGCGGCGGCCCATAAACCGCTTGATTGAAAATACCGTATTTTCCGGATTGGTTATCGCCTGCCGCTTGGCCGTTTGCCCCACAAGTCGTTCGCCCGATTTGGTGAATGCCACCACCGATGGCGTAGTACGAGAACCATCAGGGTTGGGGATTACTTTAGGCTCGCCCGCTTCCATAACTGCGACACATGAATTGGTAGTTCCTAGATCGATTCCGATGACTTTGGACATTTATTGCGACTCCTTCTTAAATCCCATAATCTTATTTCTTCCCCGTTTACTCGACATTTATATATTTTTTTATTTCAAAATGCAAGCGGGGAATTCACTCGGATTATTGTTTAGCTTTCTATACCGATGATGTATCTCCGCTTGAATCGTCTTGTTCTAATCGCTTAAAATCAACCAGATTCGATTCGGCGATTGGCAGGCCCTTCTGGCGCCGCAATCGCTCTATTTGCTCCAGTGGTTTCTCCAGTTGATTCTTCCTCGTAGTCGTAAGTTTGGCAAACTCTTTCTGTGCGCCATCGATACGTTTCCCCAGCTGATCCAGATTCTCTAAGAACATCCCCCACTGCTTATAGAAACTGCCCATGTGCGTCAACATCTCGCTGGCCGTTTGCTCTAAGTTGAAATTATCGATTGCCTGGCGGATTATGGCCAGAATCGCGAACAGCGTCAATGGCGAACAGACCACGACTTTGTTGCTTACCGCTTCATCGAGAAGGGTCGAATCGCTCTGGTTAATGAATGAATATACTTGCTCGTTCGGAATAAACATGATCACCATATCCAGCGTGTTCTCTTCCGGACTGATATAATCATGGCTCGACAGGTTTTTTAAATGCTTACGAACATCGCGCAAAAACGCGTCCCGATATCGCCCTTTTTCATCATCGGTTTTAGCTTGAAGATATCCCTGATAATTGGCAAACGGAAATTTCACATCCATATTGATTTTTTGGCGATTCGGCAAGACGAACGTGAAATCCGGCCTTTGCGATGAATAATCCAGAGTCTTTTGTTTAAAATAATTGACCCCCTCGACAAATCCCGAAAGCCTCAACACATCCTCGGCCATCCGCTGTCCCCACTGCCCGCGCACTCCCGAACTTGCCAATGCTTCGGTCAATTTTGTGGTAGTATCGCCCAATCTAATCAACTGACTGGACAGTTCCCCATATTTACTCTGTCGCTCTTTTTCGAACTCGGCGATCTTGGCCGCGACTTTGTCCATCTCGGTTTTTATCTGCTGAAGGTTCTGTGAAATCAAATCTTTTTTGCTTTCGAGTTCTTTGGCGTTTAGTTCGCTTTGCTGCGAAAGCGCAGCTTTTGACATCTCCAGAATATTGCTCACGTTTTTATTAAGAGCCTCTAATGAAACCGAATAAAACGATTCCTTCATTCGAGCAAGGAAGCTTTCGATATCCTGAAGCTTTTCCGCCTGCGCTTGCGCTACCAATTCTTGAGCGATTTTTTGGGTATCGCGCTTATTGATCCGGAACAGTATCCAGACCGCCAGCATTCCTGCCACAAGTCCAACTATCAGAAAAATCGCGGCTGTCATATCATCGCATTCAAATCGTATGCTACTTTTTCGTCTGTGGTTCTATAGATAACAACTGTGCCTGTAAGGTATAAAGCTGATAGCGGCACACCAGAAAATCCACCACTTCTATCAAATACTTGGCCGAAAACCAGGCAATAAAGCCGTCGTAATCGGCTTTGATTTTATAGATAACCCGCGTTGAATTGTGATCCCCTTTTTCCAGATAATAACCCGCGTATATATTCTTAAATTTATTCCAGGGAAAACTCCCTCTAAATAACTCCAATGTCAAACTCTTGTTTTCTTTTGCCTGAACGATATTCCCGATTAAGTACCGGTCTCCAACGTTAATAGTCGGAAGCTCCCCTATTACCATTTTTGCCGGTTTATTGCGGATTAAATCCAATAGATTCACGTTGAAATTGAGAATTCCCTCCGTCGCCAGTTTCTGCACTAATGGATAGACTTCTTTGATCGGAGCATCAATGGTAATCGCCCTGATACAAACCGTTTTTGCCTGAGGTAGGAAATCATCCACCGCATATTTTTCCCCGAGTTCGTCTTTTGTAACCCCCCACTTATTCCATTCCGGCACGAAAGAATATTCGAAAAATAGGACGGCAGCAATCAGCAGTAGAAGTACCGTTATAATATAAGCCCGCAACTGAATTGTCGGAAAAAATATCCCGACGAACCATTTCCAGAACATCTTGAAAATCCAGCCGACTAAAATTACCAATCCCAAAAGCGCCCAGAAAGCGAATAACTGGGGGCTTTTGGCGATTAAAAACGCCCCGGCCACGACTGCCCAGATTATCAACGAAATGGTGTGTTTAAGTAATGTAATCATTTCTTATCATTCGATTTTCGCAATTATCACCATTAAAACTTTATGGTTTGCTTCTATCATTTCATCGGCCAATTATATATTAGACCTTTTATCATAGCAAGGTATAATTTGCCGGTAAGATTGATTTCCAATTTAATGATAGATTTTATTATTCGGTTCCGCTATCTTTTTAATGAAAAACCATGAAATTCACCGAAAAATTAAAAGCTATCGGCAAACGCCTAAAACAGGAAATCCAGTTTTATCGCTTGGTGATGAACGATAGCCGCACTCCGAAACTGGCCAGATTATTGTTATGGGCCGCTATCGGTTACACCCTTTTGCCCTTTGATATAATTCCCGATTTTATACCTATCATAGGCCATCTGGACGA
>CAZTNJ010000069.1:0-11848 GCA_964614835.1 uncultured Ignavibacteria bacterium
CAAAATCCCGCAATAAAAAAGACTGCTAACAAATTACTTTGTCAACAGTCTGGGGAATCCATTGGGATTCCTTGAATATCGGGCTTCGAACTGCCTATCTCATGGGCGCCATCTTAATAGATCCGTTAGATACTAATCGGATATTTTTGGCAACTTTGGAATCATCGGTGTGGTCGATTCAACGTTCAACCGTAAAGGTTAATTATCAGACTGTTCCCAATGAATTTTCCCTGTCCCCCAACTACCCCAACCCTTTCAACTCCTCAACCACTATCCGCTATACTATCCCATCAGCCGGGCCGGTGATGCTTAGTATCTACGATATCCTTGGCAGAAAGGTGCGGTCGCTTCTGGATATCCAACAACCGGCGGGAGAATATCAGGTAACCTGGGAGGCGGACAGGTTCGGTTCGGGGGTATATTTCGCCAGGCTCACTTCCGGAAGCCAATCTAAAAATATTATATTGACCTTGTTGAAATAAGGCCCGTTATTCCCGCCGATTTTATTGACATCCCGCCAATTATTGTTAAAATAGTAGCTATATAAAACGATAGCGATTTGAAGTTCTTTGATATCTTTTTAAGGAAGGTTTAGTTGATTTATGGGGTATCTATGAAAGCGATAGAGCGAATTGTAATTATTTTATTAATTCCTGCTGTTTCCTTTGCCATCGATATTTCCGGCAATATCTCCGGAGTCTGGAATCCCATCGATAATCCTTATAATATTACCGGCGACCTAAGGGTGCCGTTAGGCGATACTTTAATAATCGAGCCGGGCTGCTTTATTAATTTTACCGGGCACTATAAATTCAACATTGACAGCCTGGCGTTATTAAGAGCAGTAGGTACTGAAAACGACTCTATTATCTTTACCGCCGAAAATACCGACAGCGGCTGGTTTGGCTTAAGGTTTAATTACAGCGACAGTAATTGCCAATTATCATATTGTATAATTCAATACGGGCGGGCTGTTGATCATTTGCAGGAACCGGATAATCACGGGGGTGGTGTATATTGTTATGGCACTCAATTGACAATTACCCACTCAACCATATCTAAAAACAGGGCCTGGGAAGGATGCGGAGGCGGGATATATGGCGGCGCGGCGCGATTATTTATAATGAATAATGTTATCTCAAGCAATTTTTGCGGCAAGGGCGGGGCTGGTTTGCGATTGGAATACTCTGAAGCCTTAATCGATAGTAATATTTTTGAGCATGATACTACATATTACCCTCTTGGCGGCGAATGGGGAGGCGGCCTAAGTTTTATACATTCTACAGCTACTTTGTCGAATAATATAATTCGATATAATTTTAGCGGATTTATCGGCGGGGGTATACTAATAAGCGATTCTTCGTGTATTCACCTTTTCAACAATCAGATTTCATATAATAGGTCTTGGCGCTCCGGAGCGGGAGTTTATATAACCCTAGGTTCATCTGTATTCTTAAATAGCTGTTTGATGTATTCTAACTTAATGTATGGCGGTCCCAGTACGGCCTATGTAAATATAACCTCTTTAAATTCCCATGTTTCTATTAAAAACAGCACTTTTTATAATGGTAATGTCGGTTTTGCCGTATCATCTCCAACTTATTGTGGCTATGATACGGTAATTAATTCGATTATTTGGGGCGGCGATAGTCTTCAACTTTATACTTTCAACGATACACTAACGGTTCTATACAGTAATGTCGAGGGCGGTTGGCCGGGGGCTGGCAATATCGATATCGATCCGAAGTTCGTTTTTCCAGATACCGGCAATTTTAACCTTAGCTGGGTCAACTGGCCGGTTAACGAGTCCAGCAAATCCCCCTGCATAGATACCGGAGACCCCTCCAGCCCGCTTGACCCGGATAGCACCCGCGCCGACATGGGAGCGTTCTTCTATAATCAACGGTGGAACGATATCGATGATTGGCGAATAGCTCCCGCAGGATTCGGGCTTTTGGATAACTACCCGAATCCCTTCAACTCCTCGACCACTATCCGCTATTCTATCCCCACCGCCGGGTCGGTGATGCTTAGTATCTACGATATCCTTGGCAGAAAAGTACAGTCGCTTCTGGATATCCAACAACCGGCGGGAGAATATCAGGTAACCTGGGAGGCGGACAGGTTCGGTTCGGGGGTATATTTTTATCGATTTTGTACTGGCGGCCAAAGCGTTTCCAGGCCCATGATCTTGCTTAAGTAAAGTAACATTCGCCAATCTTTCTGTTGTCATTACCTTTTATTGCCATTATATTATTCAGGTTTTGGCGGACTACCCAATGTGGTAGTCGAGTTGAATTTTGATTAAGTATGGGATTCCGGTTATGAAATCGCCGTTAAGCTGGGAAGAATATTTTATGACATTGGCGCTGGTGGCATCGCTCAAGTCGAAAGACCAAAGCACCCAGGTCGGCGCGGTGATTGTCGACAACCAATCGCGTAAAGTTGTCAGCGCCGGCTATAACGGGTTTCCCCGCTACATGGATGACGACAAAGTGCCGCAGACCCGCCCGGAGAAATATCTATATGTAGTACACGCCGAACTCAACGCGATCCTTCATGCCGAACGCAGCCTGGATAATTGTACTTTATATGTCAGCGTTTTTCCATGCGCCGAATGCACCAAGGCGGTAATCCAGAGCGGTATCAAAACCGTGGTTTATTTGAACGAGCTTTCCGGCGATGATTGGGAAAAATCCAAAGAAGCCACCTTGAAACTGGCCGAACTGGCGGGGATAACAATCAGAAAATTCGATGGGAAAAACGAAATAATCGATTACCTGCAAACTAAAGTGAATATTCGTAAGTAACGTAAACAATTAATACCGGTGTAAATATTGTATGGACTATTTTACTCGAACCAAAATCGTAAAAATTCTGTCGCAACCCGATACGGCAATCGAAAAAGCAATCGTTTTAGGATGGGTGAGAACCCGAAGCGATAAACCCAATCTGGTATTTCTGCAAATTAACGATGGTAGCACCCTAAACAACCTGCAAATCGTAATCGAAAACCCGCAACGATTCATCGAGCTGGATAAAATCGGACTGGGGGCATCGGTGCGCCTGGAAGGCAAATTGGTGCCGGTTCCGGAACGTCCGCATAAAATAGAGATGCACCCGGACAAGCTCGATATGTTGGGATTCTGCCCGCCCGAATACCCGGTTCAGAAAAAACATCATACCTTCGAATTCTTGCGCGAAATAGCCCATCTTAGGCCGAGGACGAATACATTCGGGGTGATGAATCGATTCCGGAGCAAGATGGCGTACGCTATTCACAAATTCTATCAGGAAAGAGGATTTTATTATATCCATACGCCGATAATCACCGCCGCCGATGCTGAAGGGGCCGGCCAACAGTTCCGGGTGACCACGCTTGATTTAAAAAATCTGCCGATGCTCGATTCCGAAATCGATTTCAACCAGGACTTTTTCGGTACCGAAACATTTTTAACTGTATCGGGGCAACTCGAGGCGGAGACGATGGCCACCGCGATTGGCGATGTCTATACTTTTGGGCCGACATTCCGGGCAGAAAATTCCAACACGACCCGACATCTATCGGAATTCTGGATGATCGAACCGGAAATGCCATTCTGCGATTTATATGAAGACATGCAGCTGGCCGGGGAATTTCTGAAATATATGTTCACTTATGCGTTAGAGCAATGCTCGGAAGAGATGGCCTTTTTCGATTTACGTATCAGCGAAAAACACGACCGCCGGGCTACTCTGGAGAATATAATAAAAACAGATTTCGTACAGTGCCCGTACGATGAGGCGGTTAAAATTATAAAAAGCGCTAAACAGAAATTCGAATTCCCGGTCGATTGGGGTTCGGATTTACAGGCGGAACACGAACGGTTTTTATGCGAGAAGCATTTTAAAGCGCCGGTGATGGTCTATAACTACCCCCGGCAGATAAAAGCGTTTTATATGCGTCAGAATGATGACGGCAAAACCGTGGCGGCCGTGGATGTGTTAGTGCCGCAAATCGGCGAAATTATCGGCGGCAGCCAGCGCGAAGAAAGATTGGATAAGCTCGAGGAAAATATCGAGCTGTTCAAGATAAACAAGCAGGGACTTGAGTGGTATCTGGATTTACGCCGATTCGGAACGGTACCTCATGCCGGTTTTGGGCTGGGTTTTGGTCGCGCCTTGATGTATATGTCGGGGATGGCCAATATCCGGGATATCATCCCATACCCGCGAGTGCCAAGGTGGGCGAAATTTTAAAGGTACGTCATATATATAATTAGTACTTGATGGAGTCGCTAAGTTTAAATAATATAGTAAATTAGATTCTATCCGATATCCATTGAGAAGGAATTGATCGGGGTGCTTAAATGCTAATTACTGAAATAACGGCCAGGAATTTACTTTCGTTTGGACCAGAGGGGATTTCTTTACCGCTTAAGCCATTAAATGTACTGATTGGGCCAAATGGGTCGGGAAAATCAAATTTACTTGATGTAATTAGCATATTGCAGGCGGCGCCGAATCATATTGCAAAACCCATAAGGGATACTGGTGGTATCAGGGATTGGATTTGGAAGGGAAACCCCAGAGAATCTGCTACGATAGAAGCTTTCGTGAAATATCCTCATGGAAATGTATCTCTACATTATAGGGTCAAATTTACTGAACGCGCCCAAAGATTCGAAATGGTTCATGAATTTATTGTAAATCCTGATAGGGTTCAAAATAATCAAGGCCCTTCATTTTCTTATGAATTCAATAATGGAGTTAGGAAATTTGTTGTTAGGGGTACGGATTCGCGCGCAGTTTTACAGGAAGAATCTATTTCTGATGAATCGGTATTGTCTCGATTAAAGGACCCTGATCGTTATCCAGAAATAACTTATCTTGGAAATAGTTTTAACAATATATTCCAATTCCGCAATTGGGAATTCGGCCATTCCACACAATTGCGTGATTCTCAGAAAGCCGACCAGAGAAATGATCATTTAGAAGAACCGGATTATATAAATTGGAGATTGGTACTGAACCGGCTAAGCCGCGACTTAAAAGTAAAAAGAGAAATACTTGATGGCTTAAGGCAGCTATATGATGGAATCGAGGATTTTGATTTTATTATAGAGGGCGGCACAATCCAGGTGTTTTTCCACGAATCTAATTTTCAGATTCCCGCGACAAGACTTTCGGATGGAACTCTGCGCTATCTTTGTCTCTTGATAATCCTTTGCGATCCAACCCCGCCCAAACTCGTCTGTATAGAAGAACCTGAACTTGGCCTGCATCCCGATATTATCCCCGGTCTAGCGGATCTGTTAGTTGAGGCGTCAAAACGTACTCAATTGATAGTAACCACACATTCCGATATTCTTGTTGATGCTCTTTCGGAAACCCCCGAATCGGTAGTTGTTTGCGAAAAACATGAAGGCCAAACCACGATGGAACGGCTCGATGAGAATGAGCTTTCAAAATGGCTTGATAAATACCGTTTAGGGCAGTTGTGGATTAAGGGCGAACTTGGAGGAAAGCGGTGGTAAAGGCTAAGATTTATCTTGAAGGCGGCGGGGATTCTAAAGAACTACACGTAAGATGTCAGCAAGGGTTTCGCGAGCTTTTTGAAAAAAGTGGGTTTAAAGATCGTATGCCGAGATTTATCGCATGTGGCGGCAGAAATTCGGTGTATGGGGATTTTTGTATCGCCGTGAATGGGAATAATCCCGAATTTATCGCCATGCTTATCGATAGTGAAGGGCCGCTTGATGATATTAATAAGACCTGGGATCATCTTACAATAAAACAGGATAAATGGGATAGGCCGCAAGGTGCGACGAATGAACAGGTTTTATTTATGACAACCTGCATGGAAACCTGGATTGTAGCCGATAGGGACACATTACGAGACCATTATGGTCAGAATCTTCAGGAATCGGCATTGCCTGCGGTAAATAGTAATTTAGAAAATCTGGACCGGCACAATGTTCAAAAACAATTGAGAAAAGCTACTGAGAATTGCTCGAATTTCTATAAAAAGGGAAAGCGTTCATTCATCATTCTTGGTAAACTAAATCCTGAAATATTAAAAGAACATTTGCGAAGCTTTAAACGCACCATCCAAATATTGCAGGAAAAGCTTTAATCCTGCTTCCTACAAAGAATTCCAGAAAAATAGAATAGATTTACCGGCGGCTTTTTATTGTAAAAGGGATTGCATTAACAGGGTTATTTGCTTATTATCCGGAAGCCAGGGCGGTTAACTCAGCTGGTTAGAGTACCTGCCTTACACGCAGGGTGTCACAGGTTCGATCCCTGTACCGCCCAGTTGATTAAGAAAAACCCAAATTTTATAGCGTGAAATTATTCGGATAAATTCAGTGGATGGATTATACCGCTCGAATGCCCTTTTGCGGCGTTTTGTTCTTGAATAAATCGGCATAGAGCTTTATCGCGGCCATGAATATGCAAGCCAACCCAGCCATAGATCGTGTTTATCGTGTCGATTGCCAGTGAATAATCTGCCCCATGTGTCTCAAACAGTTTCTTGATACGACCCACCTGACCGCAAAATTCGCGATGTTCCGCTTTGTGCGCCTCGATATCGGGAAATCCGCATTCAGCCATCAGATTCTCTTCAGTGGTAAAATGCTCATCCATGTAAATTTCGATGAAGCGAATAGTCTCTTGCACCGCCTCTTTGGCGGCGTCTTCGCGGCAAGCTTCGACAAGCATCTCGACTCTTCTACATAGCTCTTGATGTTGGCCGTCGACGACTGAATTACCGGTATTCAGGCTACTATCCCACTGGATTTTCATGAATTATTTTAAGCTTTCGGGCTTAGCTGTTTTTTGCTCGATTCGACCTGGGTTTATTAACCTAACTTCAGTTTCGGTTGTATTTGAGGTTTGCTTATTTTTTATTTCAATCTGAAACATCTTGCTGAAACGATGCGCACCCTTTGCGGCCAATGACAACAGCCCAGTATTTAAGGGGAAATGATTGCTTAATAGTAATCGGCGGCGATAAGGGGCGCAATGATTCCCGCCATTATAATGCGCGAGTAAATAGTTCTTGACATGGCCGGAGACCCAAATTCAAAAGCAATTTTACCGCTTTTTTGTCGTTACAGATCGTTAAAAAAATATTCGGAAATCTTAAATTAAATCTAAACCATTGAAAATCAAGGCCGATAAAATTTATGTAAACCTTCAAGGAGGATTCAATGCCAACGAAAACTCGTCGCAGAGTAACCAAAACCAGAAAGACGACAAGGGCAAAAAAGACCTCGCGTCGCAAACGTTAATTCTGGTTAGAGCAGAACGTTAAAAGGCTCGATGCAATTCGGGCCTTTTTTCTTTGGAAAATTCTCCCGCCGAAGCATTCATATTTTACTTAATTTTATTTACCTTGGAAATGCGATAACGTTCGTGAGCCCAAATCCTATAGACGAAATCTGCGATAGTCCGCAACAACGGCAATGAGAGCAATTTCCCCAGTATATTCCAGGGGCGTTTAATCTGGCGCAATATCTGGCTGATAGCGGCCGCCCCTTTAAATGAGTGACCGGCGCTATCGATAAAGATTATTGTATCCGGCAAGCCCGCCGATGGCGAATGGGGCAAATAGTCATCGGGGTCGGCATCACGCCGCGGAATAAATTCAAGGCGCGATGGGGCCGCTTTCTTTTCGGCGGATTTGCGAAAAGCCCGGCATATCCCGCAGTCATCATCATAAATTATTTTGCCCTTGGGATTAACCGACGGTAACATAATTTGCCCCTTTCTTTTGGTCATGACCGTCATCCTGTCGACCATTATTAAAAAGGCTCCGCTGCCATTTTGCAGAGGAGCCTGGAAATCGTTTCTGAATCCGAACCGTTATGAGATAACGGCCTATTTCAGGACGAATTTCTTATAACGTTCGTTTACTCTTCCCCAGTGCAAGTTGGCGAAAAAGTTATCGATATATTTAGCTCGCCCCGGGCCATCTTTGTGATAATAAGCGTGCTCGAAAACGTCCAGACTGATAAGCGGCACCGCGCCCCACATGGCGCCATAGTGATGCTCATCCACAAGCACGTTCAAGAGACGGCCGCTGTAAAGCCGATCAAACGCCAGCACTCCCCATCCTGATAATTTTGCCGAAATCGCGGTGGCTTTCAGGTCGGCTTTCCAGTTGTCTAGACTTCCGAATTCTTTTTCGATGGCCTTGACAACTTCCGGACCTTTTGAGGGGTCGCCATCGCCGCCCAAGACCTCCCAGTAAACATCATGAAGCAGCGCGCCGCCGTGATTCCAGGTCAGTCGGCGCTTAAGTTCTCCGAATTCCGACCAGTTGCCATTGGCAACCGATTTATCCGCCTTGTCCAGGCCGGTTTCGATTTTATTTAGAAAAGTTACATACCCTTTATGATGCGTGTTATAATGCCAATCGGTTGTTTCAGGTGAAACGACATTTTTTAAAAGCTGTTTGGCTTCCTCATCTGAGTACGGCCGCGGGTTAAATTTCCATTCGAATGCCATATTATCTCCTTAAGTTATCAAGCCCGTTCATCTTAATCTTTACTCGTTCGCTTCGGGCTTTTTATTCTCACCCTCAATAACATCCCCCCCAAATAAAATGTTCCCTTCGCAATTAATATATCAATAATATTACCATTCCAGACTAAACCCAATGGATGGTAAGATGCCTATAGATGAAGAATTTTCCACCTCGCCCGTCCGTTCGTTGTAAGAGGGAATATCTACCGCTTTTCGGTTATAGATATTCTGAATATCTATATATGAAATTATTCCCCAACCGACTCGATTGAATCGGCGTTCGACGCGGATATCAAGGCTGTGATTAGCCTGCAATCTTATACTATTATATGAATCTGCCGATTGAGTGCCGTCAGGGTTTTAGGCAGTATATGGCATACCGGAGGCGTACCTGAATTTACCGCTTAATTCCCAACGTTCGTTGAATATATATCCGCCGCCCACATTGAATATCCAGCGCTGGTCATAACTTCCGGGGCGCATCTGGCCATCGAGACCAGCGAATTTTGATTCATTAAAACTAAGGCTGAATGTTCCGTAACATGGGATTTGCGAAAGTTTTTTCTGTATGAACAGCTCCAGTCCCCGCGCCTTCCCCTCCCCTTCACTGGCCAATCTATCAATTCCGAAAGCCGCGAACCCTTCCTGCGCCCCGCCATATCCCGCCCCGGTATTTGCCAGAACAAGGTAAGGACGATTTAAACTGGCCGGATAGTCATAATATTTCTTAACGTACGCCTCAAGTGTTAATTTAGAATCGGGCCTAAAAATATATTCAAATCCGGAAACAAGCTGATTTGCGGTTATGAATCTCAATTTCCGATTCTCGGAATTTGCCACCAGCCATATATATGAAGGGGTCTGGCGATATTGACCAAGACTAATGCTTACGTTAATTTTGTCCGTGACAACATATGTTGTTGACAGGCGGGGCGAATATGCGTGACTATCTTGAATCAAATCGAAATAGTCATAGCGCAAACCGATTGTCGCTCTAAGCGGCCCAAAAATCCGGGCGAATTGCACAAAACCATCTCCGCGAGTGGCCCCAGATTTAAAATTTTTGTCGAGCGAAATGGAATCTCCATAACTCGTAACATATGGACGTAGATACAGATCGGCGTTAAAATTAGCATGAATTAACTCGCCGCCGAAAGAGAGTTCCGTGTTTTTGGATAGGTTGAAATTTAAAGTTGCATTCAGGCGGGTTTCATTTTCTCCGGAATTATTGCTGAAGACGGGCTGTAGCAAGGAATCGGCCTGCTTATACTCAAATTCCGATGTATTTTGACTTAGAGTAACATCAGAATAACCCCAGCCATAAAGGTGTTTCCAGGTAACTCCCGCCACATATTGATTCTGATCGCTGGCCAATATTTTTGAGTTATCAAACCTCTTATCCGGCGTATCGTTAAAAAGCCTGACATTATCAATAGCCCCAATTGTTAAAAATGAAAAACGGTTGTTTCTGCCGGCGGTATAGTTTGCCTTACCGAGAAAATCCCAGTACTCGGGAACGAAAGCAAATCCTGCTGACTTGAAAATAAAATCAAGGTAACTGCGCCTCACCGAAAAAAGATATGTCCCATCGCCATTAAGCGGACCCTCGCCGTTTAAGCCAAACTGGGTGGCCGATATGGTCGCCTTACCACCAAATTTATCGGAACGCCCATTGCGCAAATCGATATCGAGCACCGATGATATTCGATTACCGTAGCGGACACCAAATCCGCCGGTCGAAAAGGAAGTGGCATCGACATAATCCAAATTCACGAAACTTAACGGTCCTCCAGACGCTCCCTGCGTCCCAAAATGATTGATATTAGAAAGAGTGATGTTGTCGACGATATAAAGGTTTTCCGAGGGGGCTCCTCCCCTTACGATTAAATCGTTGCGACCGGGTAAGGCCTGGGCTACGCCCGGCAATATCGAAATCGCCCGTACGACATCCTCAAAAGCCCCTGGAAGTCGTCGAATTTCCTCGTTCGATTGAACTTGCGTGGATATTTTTGATTCGGTGGTTCTGTCAAAATAATCTGGGGTTACTATAAGCCCCTGGGCTTGAATAGGGGATTCATAAAGGGCGATATTAATCTCTGTCGGATGAATCGAGTTGACCACGACATCGGTTCGGGTCGCCGGAAAATATCCGAGAAGCTGCGCTTTTAAAGTATGGATTCCTATTGGTATGTTTGTTATTTTAAAACTGCCATCGATATTGCTCGATGTGCCGCGCGCGGTTCCATCAACCATTATCGTTGCCCCCGGAAGGGGTTCTCGGGTCGCGGCGCTGGTTATTTTACCGGTAATTATTCCGGTTATTGTCTCGGCAAATAATAGATTTGTCAGTATTAAGATCGTGGATAATATTAAGCAAAATAAACGACTCATGCCCTAACTTATGCTCCTAACTCAATCACCAGTTTATCCCGGGGCAATCTCATTAATACCATTGAATATGACCCCCAGGGCCTGTTTCAATTCGGGATATTTAAACTTAAAACCATAGCCTTGAAGTTTCCGGGGGATTGCCCTCTGGCCGGTTAAAAGCATCTCCGACATTTCCCCCAGCATGGTTTTCAGCACAAAATCGGGGACATTGCCCCAGGAATGCCGCCCCAGCGTTTTTGCCAGCGTCGAACAAAAATCCCTCATGCTAACCGGTTCGGGAGATGTTACGTTCACCGGCCCGCGAATATCATCGTTATCGATAATCGACACAATTGCCCGTACGGCGTCTTCACGATGAATCCAACTAACCCATTGCTTACCACTTCCAGGAGGACCACCGGCGAATATTTTAAAAGGCAGCATCATTTTGGCCAGCGCCCCGCCATTTTTATCGAGCACAATTCCAAATCGAAGCATGACCACCCTTGCTCCATAGGATTCCGCTAATTTTGCTTGATTTTCCCAGCGTTCGCAGGTTTCCGAGAGAAACCCGTTACCGCGTTTTTGCGACTCATCGGCATCATCCCTGGCCATATCGCCGTAATAGCTTGATGCGGATGCGTTTAGGAATATTCGCGGATGATTGCCTGATGCTGAAAGCGCTTTTACAATTGCCTTAGTTGATTCAACCCGGCTATTTAATATAAGCTGTTTGGCCAAATCGTTCCAACGCTTAATACCAATCGGTTCGCCGGCCAGGTTGATTATCGTGTCCGCCTCCGCAATTTTATCGCTCCACGAATTCACAGTTTTGCCATCCCACTGAACCGCCTCCACCAACCGAGGATTGGGATTGTCAAACCTGCCGGAATTTCTGGTTAAAACCACAATCTGATGTTTATCTTCAATTAGGTGCGAAATCAGGGCTTTGCCGATAAATCCC
>CAZTNJ010000069.1:11858-15684 GCA_964614835.1 uncultured Ignavibacteria bacterium
TTAAAACATGCCGGAATTTTTGTTTAAAACCCAAAATTTTTTTTTTATTAAATTTTGTGGGTAATAAGGGGTTTGCCGTTAAATCCCGTGCCACCGGAAATCACTATTTTCAAATCATTCCTCTACAATCACGATACAGTTATGTAATTTAACGGCTGATGATATATAGAGGTTCCGGAGCTGCTCCCTGGGATTTTCCAATAAGGGGGGCGATTATCTATAACAGTATTTGCGGATAATTAATGTTTGACTGTATCGCCGGAAAGTGCTAATTTTTGGGCATGAAAAAAGTGGCAGTTATTTCAACGATTTTAGGCGCCCTTTTATTGGGATGCGCCTCCAAAGAAACGCCCAAGCAGGTTACTTTCGAATTTATCGGGGCGGTGCTTGATGGCGACACCACGGCGATTGCCAGATATCTGGATCTGGACGCGATGATTGCCAGGCGGATAAAAGAAATGCCGCCAGCCGATTCGAGTCAGACTCCGGCCGAATTGAAAGCCATCCTTATGAGAAATCTTACTGGCAGCGGCGGAACCCGCATTCATTGGCTCAATCAGCGAATCGTGGTAAATCGGGAGATTATTAAAGGGGATTCGGCTCAAGTCGAAATGAGCATGATCGATCAGACAACCGGCGCCACCGAATATTCGATGATTTACCTGTATCGCCAGGATGGGCGCTGGCGAGTTTATTTTTATCTATGAAATTAATAGCCTCGTTGGGTGGGGCGCTCTTGGCCGCGATTCTGTTGGCGGCCATAGTTGATCTGTTTTATCCATCCCGAACGCTATTAGTGATGCCGCTCCTGGCGATATTTTTTATTCTTTTTGCCGTATGCTTCGGATACGCCACCGTTCCGGCTAATCTCAAGAAAAAAATCCTGGCAGTCTTGATTATCGAGGGAATATCGTTGGCCGGGATGGCCATCTATTTCATGATTCAGAAAGGATTCGACACCAAATATCTATTCGGTTTGACTCTGGGGGCGGCCTGTATCATTATAATGCTTTTGCTGAACAACAAAAAGAATAGCTGACCTTTTATTCGCCAATTATAATCCGATAATTACGGCTATCCCGTCGAACGGGTGTCGCGGTTTTTCGACGGGCGTTCAAATAAATGTTTCAATATTAAACATAAATCCAATTCTGCCGAAAAAATAATATCTCGCCTCCTGGCGTCAGAAAGGCAGAAAAGATGATCCGAGAAAATACTCACCTGTTGAGGAAACTATTGCTAATCGCCGATATATGCCTGATTGCGTTCAGTTTTCAACTTTGTCTTGATGATTATCTTCTGGTGGATCCTCGCCCCATTCGTTTCGCGTTTTTCGATAGTTTCATGATAGTGGCGGCTGTAATCTGGGGAGCCATGTTGTGGAGCAATCAGCAATGTTACTCGTTCAGGGGCAAATCGCAATGGCAGGTATATCGGGCAATCGGTTCGGCATCTATCAAGAGCGCTGCCATTCTTTTGGCGATTTTATTTTATTTTGACTTACCGAATTTAAATCGTACCGATGTCGCGGCATTTCTATTAATAGGTTTTGCTTCAATAGTTATCGAGAGGACAATTCTTCATTTATTGTTGGAGTATTATCGCAAAAAAGGATTCAACCGTCAAAATCTGATAATTGTGGGCGGCGGCAAGCAGGCTTTTATCTATGCCGATGCTATCATTAATAACCCCCAATGGGGCATACGACCAATTGGATTTATTGAAATTAAAGAAAACGCTGAATCCCCATTTAAAACCAGGATGTGGAGTTATAATGATATCCCCTGTCTGGGGCGTCTGGAAGAGCTGCCAGCGATAATTAAATCCCGTCAGGTAGATTGGGTAGTCTATACGCTTGACAAGGGAGATATTGGGCTAATCGAAGATTCGTTTATCACCTGTCAGCAGATGGGGACTAAAACGGCTCTTCTGGCGGACATTTTCCCTCATGTAAAATCTCGGCGGAGGACATACGAGTTCATGGATCACCTGATGCTTGTCTATGATACGGCGCCTCCCCAGAGCATGTCGTTATTGATTAAGGGATTACTCGACAGGGCGGCGGCCGCTATCGGTTTAATCATATTTTCGCCATTACTGTTAATTATTGCCCTGTCGATTAAATTAAGTTCAAAAGGGCCGGTGCTTTTCAAACAGGAACGCATCGGAATAAACGGCAGCCGATTTACAATGCTTAAATTCAGAACAATGGTTCCGGATGCCGATAAACTTAAGGCAAGCCTTCTGGATAAAAACGAAATGAGCGGCCCTGTTTTTAAGATAAAAGATGATCCGCGAATTACTCGGATCGGAAGAATCTTGAGGAAAACATCTGCCGATGAATTGCCGCAACTGGTAAATATCCTTAAAGGAGATATGTCGCTGGTAGGGCCGAGACCGCCGCTGGCGGAAGAGGTCAGGCAATTCGACCCGTGGCAACGCCGAAAACTTTCGGTCAGACCCGGATTAACCTGCCTCTGGCAGATACGCGGACGCAACAATATCGATTTTCAGGAATGGATGAAGATGGATTTGGAATATATCGATAACTGGTCGCTCTGGCTGGATTTTCGAATCCTGGCCAAGACGATTCCAGCCGTGATTTCCGGCAAAGGGGCAAAATAAGGTTTTGGTAAGATGGCCAATATTCTGGTGGTAGAAAACAATCGGTGCATAATCGATTTGCTGGAGGAGATACTGGTAAGCGGCGGCCATCAGGTCAGCACTGCCCAAAGCGGCGCGCAGGCATCCCAATTATTTAAAAAGCGTTTATTCGATATGGCATTTATCGATTTGGGGTTGCCCGATATCGATGGCTTAACACTGATTCGCGAATTGAAAAATAGCAATAATCCGACCGTCCCCGTCGTTATCTCGGGGAGATCGGATATCGACGCGGCGGTGGAATCGTTTCGGGCAGGGGCGCGTGACTATATTTTAAAACCATTTGATGTTGATGATATCTTACGGGTGGCCAGCGAGATTCCCGGCGATCAGAATAAAGTTAAGCGGAACGATATTAATTTGCGACAGGTAAATTCAGGTGTCGGAAACGGGTTTGTTAAACTGCTGGTAAATCAGCTTATCGATCCTATCCTGATCGCGGTTACTTTCTTTATAAGCATGATAATTCAGAACGCTATACTACCTTACCAGGCTCCGCTTGCCGCGATTTTAATAAAAAAGTACATGTTCATGTCTATTTGCCTGGGTTTTTGCTGGGGGTTTATAGCGCAATATTTTCATAACGGAATGGAAACAATCAATTGGACCCAACTCAAAAATTATGCGTTCAGATTGGGGAGTGCCTATTTACTTTTCGGCACAATTCTGTTTTTTGTTTTTCCTATGGCGGATTGCCGTCCGGCAATGGTTGTTAGCTTTATAATTGGGTTGGCGTTATTGACAATCAATCGCCAGTATATAATTCCCAAACTGTCGGCATTGGCGAATTCGAGAAAAGAAGGAAAGCGGCGGATTATCATCGTGGGCAAAGGTCCTCGGGCCGACAGCATGCTCGGCAATCTGCAAAAGCATTTCGGCGCAAACCAGGTGAAAAGAATTACGCCGGACGAAACGATTAATGAAAAAAATCAAAAAAAGAGATTGTCTGAAAGCGACGGGGAACTGTATCTTGATGGCGGATCGTTGGGACACGAAGAGATAAATCATTTGATTAAGGATTTCGGCGGCGACAGGGTGATTATCAATATCCAGGAAATCAAGTCGGAAGACGAGAAGCAGTTGGCGAGAGTTTAGTTTTTCATGCGTTTATTTATCAACCCGATTATTATTATAATATTTATTACAGGTTCATTATTAGCCT
>CAZTNJ010000070.1:0-15051 GCA_964614835.1 uncultured Ignavibacteria bacterium
AAGAGAGGGGTCATTCGGCAGGTTGATATTTTCGAGGATATGGCATTTTTCGGGGGTTAAATATTCTTTGCTGTTATCGAATTTGATTATTTGGATTTGCATTTCCCTCTCCCCTACCCCTCTCCCCAAGGGCGAGGGGTAATTTGGGCGAATGCTATTCGCCCCTACGCGAGCTTGATTGGCAGAACCGCTGAAGGGTTCTGCCCTACTATTTTGATTTTGTGGGCGGCAGATGTCCAAATCCGCCGTTTTTATCCGAACCTTTTCGTATGTCCCGGCGGTTGTGGACAACTGCCGGGCACTAACAGATGCCAGCAGGTCAGTCCTGCGGACTAAACGCCGGAACGCCAAAAGCTTCGGGAATCATAGTTCCCGAAACACAAGAAACATCAAACTAACAATGTCAACGCTGCTATGCGGTGATTGACCTACAGGAACAGTACAAATCTAAGGGGCGTTCCGATAATCGAAACGCCCCTACTAATCCCCTAATCTGTCGAATTACAATTTGGCGGCGATGGCATTGCCCATATCGAGCGTAGTCGATTTGCCGCCCATATCATAGGTGCGAACTTTGCCTTCGGCGATAACGGCAGCAGTCGCTTTTTCTACAGCGGCGCCTTTATCGGTTTCGCCCAGCCAATCGAGCATCATTTTAGCGGCCAAAATCGTGGCAATCGGATTAACTTTATACATGCCCGTATATTTGGGGGCACTACCGTGGCTTGGTTCGAACACAGCCAGTTTTTCGCCGATATTACCTGAGCATCCGAAACCAAGACCGCCAACCAATTGGGCGGCCAGGTCAGAGACGATATCGCCATAGAGGTTCGGCGCGACCAGCACTTCGTAGCTGTGCGGGTTTTTAAGCAGCCACATGGTGATGGCATCGATATTAGCGTCATCCATCTGAATACCCGGATATTCAGTAGCGATTTGTTTGGCTATTTCGAGGAATAGCCCGTCAGTGGCGCGGACGACGTTGGCTTTATGAACCACAGTGACTTTCTTACGGCCGAATTTCTTGGCGTATTCGAAAGCGGCTCTGATAATCCGTTCGCTACCTTTACGGGTATTTACTTTGCAAGATATGGCATATTCATCGCCCTTTAGATTGGCGAAGTGGGCGAACGGTTTTGAAAGGCTCTTTAAAGTTTCGGCCAGGGCCGGCGGTACAGGATTGAATTCGACGCCGGCATAGAGATCTTCGGTGTTTTCCCGG
This sequence comes from uncultured Ignavibacteria bacterium, assembly GCA_964614835.1. Classification (GTDB taxonomy): domain Bacteria; phylum Zixibacteria; class MSB-5A5; order UBA10806; family 4484-95; genus JAAYTW01. Next base: position 1,223 of record CAZTNJ010000070.1, read on the forward strand.
AACACCACGATATCAATTCCCTCTTTGTAGTTTAATGAGTTGCCGGGATAGGCTTTACAGGGTCTAAGGCAGATATAGAGATCGAATAATTGACGCATGCGCACAATCGGACTGCGGTAGGTCAGGCCTTTGCCTTTGAGTTCGGGAATTAATTCGGCTTCGGCGGCTTTCACCGGTTTGGAGGTTATCGCCCCGAACATGGCGGCATTGCAATTTTTTAGAAGGTTGATGGTCCGTTCCGGGAATGCATCGCCCTCTTTGCACCAGAATTCCCAACCGATATCGCCGTGGATATATTCCGCATCCAGTTTGACTTTATCGAGCACAATCCGGGCGGCTTCCATTACTTCCACGCCGACTCCATCGCCGGGCAACCAGGCTATTTTGTACTTGGCCATTTGGTTCTCCTTTATCTGCCTTGGATTCCTAATTTAATTTTAAATGGTCAATTATTAATTTCATCATAAAATTCAACAGTGGGAATCTATAAAATCGCTCTTTGGAGTTCAACTAAAATCGTAGGGGGTCCGTCGAAAAAAAGGCGGCCAGGTAAACCCATGCCGCCTTATGGATATAGACTGCTATCGTGGTCAGAAACTGGCAATCACCGTAAAGCGATGAGTATTGCCCAGATCGTGCTTATATGGAACGAACGCATAGTCGAATTTGAACTGTTTATAATACAAACCGCCTCCAAAGCTGATATTGCGGGAATCATATGGGAAACCGTACCCGGCGCGAATCGCGTACAGTTTCTGGTCGCCATATTCGACCCCGAAATTATATTTAGGCCGGCTATCGTCGGCCAGGACCAAATCGGCAAGACACTCTAACCGATTTTGAAATTTGACCGGCTTGAAAGATAATCCCAGTCGATAATCGCGGGGAAGGCTATAAGCTTTATCGACAAATTTCGGTTTTGAACCAAGGTTTTTTAAAGCTAAGCCCGCAGTAAGTTCGGGGGTGATCGGCATCTGCCCGCCGATATCGACCATTACGGCATTGGCCGAACCATAGTCGATTTTTTCGTAAGCGTATTTAAGAGCCAAGCCGGCATTTATCGGGCCAATTTTACGAGCGTATAATCCGGCGCCGTACAGGTTGTTTTCCTCGAATGTACCAAGCGGTTCGGGAGTCGGTACATCGCCGCGGCGGTCAATATCGGGAATCGTGCCCGATTCGATATAGAATCCTAAAGCGCCGGATTTTGTCTTGAAACCGGCGGATAGATATCCCTGGGAAACATCCTGAAAATAGGTGTTATACATGAAAGCGACTTGATTTTTACCATTAAAAGATTTCAGGGCGGCCGGATTGTAAAAAGCGGTGGTGATGTCAGTTGCTGATGCGGTAACGGCTTCGGATAAAGCGACCGGACGCGAACCGCAGCCGATTCGCAAAAACATAAAGCTGGAGCTAACCGAGCTGGCTATAACCAGAGACGGAAGAGCCCAAATTAACAAAGCGGCCAGTAGTTTGCTAATCAAAATATCACCCTGAATGTAAAGATATGGGATGCGCCTTCGTCCTCTCGTCCCGATAGATAAGCATAATCGATAGCGCCATTAAGGTTACCGAATGGATAAATGAGACTTCCGCCAAAAGTAAGGGCTCCATCGTTATAACCGGTTCTTAAGCCAAACCATCTTTTTGCCTGAAGGACTTCGATCATATCTTCCCCTTCTTCCTCATCATTTTCGACAAGGACTTTCACGCGCGTTACTAACCAGTATTCTACGCCGGTATTAAGGCGCATGTTCATTTTTAAGTCCTTAACGATATCGGCGGCTCCTATCAGAGTTTCATTCAATAAAGTCGCGCTGATTCCGGTGCGGATTCGAACCGGAATTTTATCTTTGTAAGAATTACCTCCTTGTGACCAGTAATTGCTCGAATCCCAATTGAGATCCGATCCGGCATTTTGAACGGATAACCCGAACGCGGCGAGTTTTTTATAGCGGGCAATCGCGCCGATATCGGCGCCGACAGTGTACGCAGTAATCTCATCAAGGTCTTCCTGAAGGTAATGCAGGTTGGCCCCAACCGAAATAAAATCGTTGGCCATCCGGGAAAAGGTCAGTGACACTTCATTACTGCTATTGGGAAATTTACCTATTTGATTTCTATCAGAATCGCGCATGATGACATCGCCGACCGAACCATAAATCCAGGATATCGCCATCACCGCCTCTTCCCTAACCGGGAAAGCCAGAGCGGCAGTGTAAAGTTTGCGGTCCAGACTGAGGCTGTGATTAGTAAATCCGAATTGCTTTACCGGGTACATCCCTAATCCGGCCGGATTGTAGTAACAACCCTCAAAACCCTCGCCAAGGGCAGTAAAGGCGCTCCCCATTCCAAGCGGTCGAGCGCTCAATCCAAATCTAAGGAAAGCGGCAGCCTGTCCGCCACGGCCAGTTTCGGCAAGAAGCGGAGCGGTTATCGACATGATAACCAACGGTATTAAGATATATAAACCCTTTTTCATTTTACTACCGCCACCTTTCCCCACCAACTCTGGCCGGTGGAAAGTTTGATATTATAAAAGTAAATGCCGTTAGCCACATAATCTCCAACATCGTTTTTGCCATCCCAGATATCGATATCGTACTCCCGACTACCGGCACGGTTTTGATTATCGATGACAGTTTTAACAAGATCAATATTGAAATCGAATATCTTTATGGTCACATTAGCGGGGTTTTCGAGCATGTAATGAATTGTGGTCCCCAAACGATCGGTCGTGTAGGGGGAAAACGGCGATGGATATGCGTAATGGTTGGTGGAATCTAACTGGGAGCGGTAGACATCCCAGGCCAGGCCGCCATTGGTGGAACGGATAGTGCCATCAGACCCGCCGGCCCAAATCTGCCCGGCGTAATAATCGACGCAATAAAGCGGGCTGTTAAAATACTTTTTAACGCCGCTGATATCTGTCGCTTCCCGTATGATATCTATATCGGTGTACCGCCCTGTGGAACTATCCCGAACCATTATCGCCAGGCCATACCCATAGCTGGGGATGCCGTAATCTCCAAAAGCCACGAAAGTCGTATCGCCGTTAAACGCGAAATCCCAGGCGGGTACTTCAAGGGCTGTAGTCCAAGTAGTTCCGTAATTAGTGGAATAGGCCACGGCATATTTCTGGCCCGAATCTCCACCGCCGGGACGACAGGCGGCCCAGATATAACCGGTTGTATCAATTTTATGAATACCGATACCAACCACGAAATTGCCGGGCAGAAGATATTCGGTCGGGAAAAGAGTATCTGACAAATTGAAATAGTACTGTACAGCGGTATCCTGCTTCAATAACGGATTATCGTAGTGAGTAAATATGTAGCGGATAATCCCCTTGGCTGAACCGGCCCAAACCGAAATTGTATCAGGGGCGAGTGTCGCGTCAACCTTAACCGAAAAGTAGCGGTTGGTTAATTGTGTATAGGTTCCCGCGGCATAATCGAGACTATCATTGGAATTCAGATAGAGCGGATACCAGTTTTGACCATTATTGGTAGAGCGTATCAAACCTCCATAGAAGCAGGCGCTATAAATATGATTACGGTACATCGCCAAATCATAAGATAGTTTTCCGTAGCCGCTGCATTGAGGCGGTTTGAAAGTTGTAGTATCCCAGTTAATTCCGTTGTCTTTTGTTAAAACCAGGCCATCTCCAAAAGGATATGTATCGCCCTGGATGCGGTCGGTATGGGTTGTGGTTACCCACATGTAGGATGTATCTTGCCAGGTGCTGGTCGCCAGCGCGGAAACCTGAATGGTTGGCAATGGCGGGTCCATATAGGTGCGCCAGAAAGCGCCGGAATCCTCCGAAAAAGACGCGCCATTGGCCGTACCCAGCCAAATGCCCCCGGCATTATGGGCAATATCAATAACCGAATTGGAGGTGATCCCGGGCGTATAGGGCTCATCAAGGGTGTAGTTCATCAAAGCCAGAGCCGAATTGGCTAACCCCAGCGTTAATATTACCACAAATACATATTCTACTACTTTTGTCATTCAAACCTCTATTAAAAATATCCTATTGCAAAACTAAGGTTCGGGTTACAATTAAAGCCCGATGTCCATCTTGATCGATTGCCTGAAATTCAAGTAAGTATGAACCCAAGGAAAATACCATGTCGGGTGATACGATATCCGCGGAAAAAACCGAATCGGCCACGATATCATCCCCGTTTATACCTTGATCATTCAACCCAAATGAACCAATTAACCGGCTGCTATCTTGAAAGGTCAAATCTACCCAAACGCTGTCTATCGTGCTTTGCCCCTGAACATCCTTAACTTTTGCATAAACGAGAAGATTAGTTCTTTCGGGCAGATGAAATTCGGCATATGGCAGGGTGATTATCGGGCTATCATAGGCTTTAATAATTTTGTTAATTTGGTTGCTTACCGCCCCTTTACTATCCCTGGCGGCAAAACTGAACGTAAAATCGCCGGTCTGTGAAGTAGAAAGCGGGGCGGCAATCGCCGTCGAATATACCCCATCGCCCGCAGTGGAATCATATCCCTGGCCATCATCCGTAAGCGGGAATTTGATCCCGTTAGAGGTACCATCGGGTTTGGTAACCACGTAGTACACCGCTTCGATATCATCCAACCCTTGAGGATCCTGAACCTTTACCGATGCAAATGACGAATCAGGAATTCCTTTTTGGATGGAATCCGGGGCTACGATATTGCTGATAATGGGGCCATCGTTTTTGGCAGGATTACTGCATTGAATAATTAGAATGCTAACAAGTAACAAAAAAACCGCAATAGAGAGTTTTACTTTTGCGGAATCGCGGGAAATCTTAAGAATGTCTGACAAATCGTGAACCTTTCCAAGCAAATTCAAATCATTCGTTAGCTATTTTATCAGACATCCTCCTTACGTTTGTCAATAAAATAGCCCTAAAATTAACTAAGTCAAGCGCTAAATTGTCGGGCGATTTCCTCCAAAAGGCCATAACGGAGCCCGCGCGTGGAAACTTTTAATGTATCTATCGCGGCAAAACGCATAAAAGCCAAAACAATAGCTCCGCCGCTTACGATAATATCGGCCCTCTGGGGATCGAATGACATAATCGCTTGCCTCTTTGTCAGCGGCATTTCGGCCAATTCACCAAGCAGCTGTTTCAACGCCGGCTGACTTATTTCCCAACCCTGTAGCCTATCAGCGTAAAATTCGTCGATATCGGCCAGTAACCCGGCGATAGCTACTCCCGTACCGCCAACTATAAGCGTTTTTTGAGGGAATGGGTTCAATAAATCCAGAAAATTCGAGTGTCGAAATGTATCATCAGCATAAACCAAGTAATTCTCAATAGGCGCTTCATAGCCGATTTCTTCGCTAATCGCAACCGCGCCAATTTTTAAACCCGACCAGGATAAAAGCCTGCCTTCATCGCCAATCGCGAGTTCAGTCGAACCGCCTCCGATATCGATTACGGCGATTCGGCCGGTCAGATTAGAAAACGCGCTAATGGCCCCTTTGAAACTTAATTCGGCTTCCCGCTGATGGTTGATTATCTCAATATGATATCCGAGGTCATTCGATAATTGGCTGGCAAATTCGAAGCCATCTTTGGGGCGACGGAAAATTTCGGTGGCGACGAGCTTGGCCTTATCGCAATCCTTAATAGATGCCAAGGCATCGTAAAGAGCCTGTCGCAAGCTGGCCTTGTATTCGCTGGAGATATTACCGGATTCATCAAGGCGTTTTCCAGCGCGATAATGATATCTTTGATCGGAAACAATATCAGGATGACTTCCGGTAACAGAAGCCTTCAGGCACAATATAGTGTTGGTACCGATATCGATAATGCCGACAGTTGTCATTTGGATACTACATTAACCTGGCGATAATCCCGCGATTTTGACAGCAGGTTCTCATCCTCTAAGGGCAGCCAAACGATTTCGCCGTCCGGAAGCGTAAACTCATCAACGGAAAATCCAGCCTTTTGTACTTTTTGATACCTGGCAATTGCCACCTGCCAGAGAAAGGCTGCCATCTGCTTGCCTTCGTTTTGTTCAATCGCCGGATCGGGACCGGCCATAGGAATTCTTTCGACAAGCTGGTCATGCGGTTGTGATTTTAACACGCGAAGCGCCATCTCGACCCAGCGGTTAGCATCGGCGGCATAAAACGCCGGGCTATATAAATAAAATTGATTATATCTTTTTTCTTTTCGTAAAAATGACAATTCCGAAACCAGTAATTTTGAAAAATCCATAACGGTTTTATAGGTTTTTTGCCCTTTAAGTTCAAGTGGAAATCTCCAAAACGGGGCGATTTTAGATGAATTGGCGATTTTAGGCGTGATTTGCTGATAACCGCCTTGTATGAGCATATAGGCGCGTCTGCAATTTTTACAGGGATAATACAAGGAAAACGGTTTGTCCTCCAAATCGGCGCCGCAATTTGGGCATTGGTGGCGGGTTGGTAAAATCGTTATTGGCTCGACAGCCGGTCGGGGATTATCGCCGAACTCGAAAGCATTATCGGTTTGGGCGTAAGCCCGTCGAGCTAAGGCATCAACGAAGATAGTTTTCTGCCGGTCACCTTGCTGATGAATCAGCGCCCAGATTGGAAAATATATCAACGAAATTTGTTCGCCAATCATGGCCGAATAAAGCACTTTTCCTTTATTATAGAGATTCGTATTGGCGTTGTGAAGATTTTGGGCTAACCGGGGAACATCGGCGCGATCTTTATTGGCATTTATAACTTTCGCTCCTGCCGGAATATCGGCCGGGCAGAAGCTATATAAAGGCACGGCAGCCGGGCGGATACCCAGAGAAGTCAGGCCGAAGCCTAAATCGGAAATTGCCGGGATAGTAACATCGAAATCTTTGGCCTTAAGTTGAAGCTTGCTGGAAAAGGATACCGAATCCTCGGCTTCTTCTATGCTTTCAATTGGCCGATTTTCCATCACTGAAACAGAAATATAATCAAGCGCCATGCCGCGGAAACGATAAAATGGCACGTAGTAGAAATCAGAACGGATAACATTTGTTGTTAAGGCCATCTGATTTTCTTTGAGAAATCTATCGGCGGCCATCCGCGCGCCGAAAGGATCGATTCGAGAAGGGTAAAAATATTTTAAAATCGCCCCGGGCGCGCCAAGCCTTACCACCAGACCGCAGAACTGACAGCGATTGGTCAGGGCTCCCTGCGGCGCCGGAGTGGGTTTGCCGCATCCGGGGCAATTATATATCAGTTGCGGATCAGGCATCGACTTGCTTTTCGCCGCAATTAGGGCAGAATTTTGCGCCTGGCATCAACTTGGTTCCACATTTACCGCAGGGTTTATGTTCCGCCAGCTTTTTGCCGCAACCCGAACAGAAATTAGCTTCCACGGGCAAGTCCATACCGCAGTCAGGGCATTTATTGACCGCTACCATCTGATTGCCGCACTTGTAGCAAAACCTCGAATTGGCCGGCGTATCGCTATTGCATTTGGGACAGGTGACAGTGGGAATCGGTTCGGATTTGAGATCTTTTTGCTCGGGAGCCAATGCCCCGTGAAGTATCCCCGGCACCATCAAGCCGACTCCCGCGCCCATACCGATTCCGGCGCCCGATTGAGCCGCGCCACCACCTGCGCCCATCGCCTTGGCCAGCGAATACTTTAGAAATTTATCGAGATCGCCAACCGCGCCCATCGAGGATTTTTCATCGATCATTTTTTGCACTTCATCGGGCGGGGTTATCGAGGTGATAAAGAAATCTATCAGTTCCAGGCCGTACTTGCGGAAATCATCATAGATGCGAAGGCGAATATCTTTGCCGATTTCATCGAACTTGGCGGGCAGGTCAAATATAGTTTGCAGCCGTTCGCCGAACAGGTCGTTGACCCTTGCGACTATGACATCGCGCAGGTAATCATCGATATCGGCGGTATTGAAACGCGATTCGCGGCCGACCACCGAATTTATGAATACCAGCGGTTCGACAATGCGGCAGGTATAGGTACCATAACCGCGCAGGCGCACCAACCCCAATTCTTTATCGCGGAAAGCGACCGGGTCTTTGGTGCCCCATTTGAGATTGGTGAATACCTTATGGTTAATAAAGTATACTTCGCAGCGGATAGGCGACTTGAATCCCCAGGGTAAGGAAAGAGCTCTAGTCAATAGCGGAATGTTTAAACTTGATAGCGTATGTCTGCCGGGCCCCAGCACATCATAGGCGCGACCGCCTTTAAAAAACACCGCCGATTGCGAATCGCGTACTATCACTTGAGCGCCGAGTTTGATATCTGCAGAACCTTCTTCCGGATAGCGGCAGATCATATCGCTGCCGGTCATGTCCATCCACTCAATGATTTCCATCATAAGCGCCATAACGTTACCCCTTCATTAGAGCTATTATTTTAATATATCTATTTCAAGCCAAATAATAGGCATATCATATATGATTATCGGAAAAAATAAGCCAGTCTTAAAATGTGGAATTATACAGCAAAAAAGCTAAGTATGGTACAATTATAAGCTAATGATTAGTATGATGTTGATCTTCCATGAGACAGATACTTTCCTGAGGGTCTTCGCAACAGGCGCATTCGAATTGAATAGTCGAATGGAAAATTCTATATTTATCGGAAAGCAGTTTCTTTAGGGAGCTCATGATTTCCCGGCCGGCGTGCGGCGATTCGCCATCGATATGAACATGTACAGAAAGCATAACGTTAGCGGAAGACAACATCCAGACATGAAGATCATGGATACGCTGAACTCCGGGAACCGTCATTATATCCGCGGAAAGCGTATCGTAATCGATACGAGCCGGGACGCCTTCGAGGATAATATTGACGCCTTCACGAACAACATTAAAAGCGCCTTTCAGGATTATCAATCCAATCAGAGCCGAGATTATCGGATCGACGATGTAATTACCGGTGAATATCATAACCAATCCGCCGATTATAACCGCGACCGAAGCCAGCATATCCCCTAACACGTGAAGGAAAGCCGATTTGACATTAAGATTATCATGGGCAATATGACGCAATCGGAAAAAGACTATGGCGTTGGCGATCAGGCCGATTGCGGCGACAATCAGCATGGGTATGGAATGGACTTCCTCGGGGGCGCGAAGTCGTTTATAGGCCTCCCCAAATATAAGAAAAGCGATCACCAGTAATGACAATCCGTTAATCAAAGCGGCGATAATCTCGGCGCGATGATAACCGAATGTTTTGTGTGAGTTGGCCGGCAGACGCGATATGAATACCGCTCCTAACGATAAACCGAGCGCCATGACATCGGCGAACACATGACCAGCATCGGATAGCAGCGCTAATGAATTGGACAAATAGCCTGCCACCAATTCGGACAGGAAAATAAGCATAGTGATTCCGATGGCCCAACTTAATCTGCTTATCAGTTCCCGCGAGATGTTTTCGGGGTGATGGTGATGCATACTTAGTTTATCGGAAAAGGATTTCTGTCAATTAAATCTTACTATCCGCTTTTTTCATATTCTCGATCATTATAATAAAAAACCCCGTTATAAGAACGGGGTTCCTAAAATAAATCTAAATTACAATTAACCTCGAGGTTCGCCGATTGAGGCGAAATAATTGCGCGGGTCAACTATCGAGCCGTTTTTATGGATTTCGTAGTGAAGATGCGGCCCGGTAGAATTTCCGGTGGAGCCGACCAAACCGATAACATCATTACGATTGACCATATCGCCTTTACGGACTTTTATTACGCTCAAATGGCCATAGACAGTGACCAGGCCATAGCCATGATCAATATATATCGTATTTCCCATGCCGTTTTCCCATCCGGCGGAGATAACACGACCCATGGCCGGCGCGCGAACAGGCGTGCCGCGTTCAGCCGCAATATCAAGGCCGTTGTGCATCTGATAAAAACCGGTAATCGGATTGGTTTGCATCCCCACGCCGCGGCTGATATATCCATTTACGGGCATAATCGAGGGCGTGTGGTTAAGCATATCCTGTTTGTCTTTTAACTTTTCGAAAACATCACTAAAAGAGGCGTTCTCGAGTTTAATCTGCCGGGAAATCTTGTCGATATCGTTTTCGATTATCGTGAGCTGATCAACTGTGGGAGAATATAAATCCATCGTTTCATATGTGTGTCCCCCCACGCCGACTTCACGGATAGAAGGATCGATGCTGGGTAAATCGAAGACGAGCCGGATATTCTCATCCTTTTTAATGATATTGGTCATCTGACCTTTGATCGATTCAACTGATTCTTGAAGCGTTTTGATTTTTTCGGCGAAATAGCGGTTTTCTCTTTTTAACGTGGCCAGCTTATGGTAATCGACATCGGTTTTAAAATAAGCTATTGTGAACCCCAACGCCGTTATAGCTAAAACCGCGACAACCGATAGCGCGGCTATCAATTTCCAGCCGATAATTTTTCTTTCGATGACCTTTCCTGTGTTTTCAGGGACAATGATCACCGAAAATTTTGATCCAAGCATGCGACTCCCTCCCTGAAAGTCAAAACCGGCGCTAATTTATCAGGGAACCGAAACTTTGTCAAGTCGATAATTAAATTATTTAATAAGAAGATAATCGCGCTTGAGAATTTTTGTTACGACTTTGACAAACTTCTCGGGCTGCAATGTCTGCAAGCTGTATAAGTGCCAGCATGACTTTTCCGGCAGATTAATATCCGGTTTGCGTTTCTTACGCATCAGAATCCTCCTCCGGATCCTGCCGGGAGATTTTACGTTGTCAATTGGCTACGTAAAGAGCATCGGCAGGACATGAATTTCCTTAACAGTGTTTATTTTCAATGAACCTGCCTTAATTGACTGCAACATCTATTCCGCTGGTCAATTTCTTGTTTCAATGCCCGAACACTACTGCTATCACATTATATACCAATCTATTACTATAACTAATTTAAAAGGGCTTTAGTTGAACACATCTAAACTATTATTGGATTTTGCCCATATGAAAAGGGAAAACGCCACAAATCCTGACAAAACGGTATTAAATAGGAAATGACCAAAAGCATAAAACAGGCGCGCTTATACTATCAAGATAATTTGAATCATATCGGAAAAACTATGATTCGGGCGAATTATCGTTTGGTTTTTTAAGCGCTCGCAATACTACCCAGGCCACCGCTCCAATCAGTGGTAGCCCCATTAATACAATGATGATGATTCCCCAAATTGGATTTGAAGCTAAGAATGCTTTGAATCCTTCTGGCATAACAAGCCTATCCAGCAAGAATAATACTTCAAAAAAATAATCTGACTAGAAAACCCGTCCGGATTCGCGGGCGAAATCTTTAAAGTTTTTGCTCTTATAATGATTTTCGCCGACATACTTTAAAAGTAATTTGAAATCATCCGGCGGGGCATACCCCGGCAGCACATTGATTTTGGAGCCATCGGATTCTAAGAACCAAACGGCAGGATAACCGGTCAATTGGAACTGATTGGATAATTCCGCCCCGCTTAGCTCGCCTGACGCGGTCGCGAATTTATCTTTGGACCAGCCATTGATTTTTATTGGTACGAACATATTATTAACCAGGTTGGCTATGCTGGTATCCGCATAATTGGTCGCTTCCATTTTTGCGCACCAACTGCATCCCGGCCGCCAGAAATATAACAGCACATGTTTTCCCTGTTGGGCCGCCTGCTGCATTCCTTCATTATAGTCAGACCATTTGACGCCATCGTTTGACGTTGCTTTCTCCTGACGGGTTTTTCCGCAAGAATAACCTAAAATGGCGACAATAATAATGAGCGTGGTAAAAATCCAATTAATGGTTTTCCGATTGACCATAAACCACCTTCCCGTATTTGCCAATCCAATATTTTATGAACACCCGAGTTTAAGAACTTCTAATATTTCCGGTTAGGTTTCCCGGAATATTTCTTCGCATTCCCTTTATTGATTTCCGGTTTTAACTGGATTTTTACGCTGTCTTCACCGAATCTTCTTGCCAGTTCTCGAAGCAACTGCGGCGAGGCCTGAACAGCATATTTGCGTGATTTACTTACTAGTTCCGCGCCGCCGTTTATGAAATGGAAAAACATTTCGGCATTCCCTTTATTGGCAACCAGCAAATCAGTTAAGCCGTTTATTTGTTTTTCATCAAGGTCCAGCTCTTTCACGAACAAATGGAGCGAATATGCCAACTCCTGATAAGCAGTCTCCAGAGGCAGAATATCATTGGCGATAATTTTCGCGCGTTCGCCCTCACGGGTACTGATCGTGCCTATGACTAATACTTTGGCGCCTTCAACAAGGGTCTTTTTGCGCTTTTCAAGACAGTCCGACCAAACCATCACTTCGCTCATTTCGGTAAAATCTTCAATAGTAAGAACGGCAAATTGATTATTATTGCGACTGATATTTATTTTGATATTTTGAATAATCCCGGCGACAGTGATTTTTTTGCCATCAGGCAAATCAGCCAAGCCATCAAGCCCGCAATCTTTGAAGGCGTTATATTCGACAAGTGTATCTTCCAGAGGATGCGAGGACAAATAGAATCCCAGTACCCGTTTTTCCATATCGCGTTTTTTCGTATCGTTCCAGGGCGGAATTTCTTTCAGGCGCGGTTTTAGCGTAGTCGTCGAGGAAGATGATTGACCGAACAACAATGATTGGCCGGCCTTATTATCTTTCTGATATTGAGCGCCGTAATTTAGGGCGATATCGATACTCTCATAAACACGGGAGCGAATGGGATGAATCGAGTCAAACGCGCCACAGGCCACCAAACTTTCCAATGCTTTACGATTGACCAGGCGAATATCGACCCGGCTGCAGAAATCGAATATATCGGCAAATTTGCCTTTTTCGAGACGAGCGTTCACGATAGATTCGGCGGCCGAAACGCCGACATTTTTGACGGCGGCCAGCCCATAGATGATTTTCCCTTCGCTGACAGAAAAATGAGCAAAACACTCATTAATATTCGGGGGTAGCAAATCTATCCCCATCTCTTTGCATTCTTTTTTGAACACTAAAATTTTTGAAGTATCTCCCATTTCGGAGGTCAACGAGGCGGCCAAAAATTCCTGTGGGAAATGGGTTTTAAGGTAAGCAGTTCGGTAGGCAATCATGGCGTAACCGGTAGAATGAGCCTTAACAAATCCGTAGCGACCGAATGTCTCTATCTGGTCAAACACCTTTTCCGCGATTTTTTTATCGATTCCCCGTTTGGTGGCCCCTTCGATAAACTCGATTTTCTGCTGGGCCATAACTTCGGCTTGTTTTTTCCCCATTGCTTTGCGAAGGATATCGGCTTTGCCAAGCGAATAACCGGCCAACTCCTGCGCGATTTTTAAAACCTGTTCCTGAAATACAACCACGCCATAAGTATCCTTAAGAATCGGTTCGAGCAAAGGATGTTCGAACGCCATCTTGCGGACACCTTTTTTACACTCGATATAGACATTGATCATTCCGGAGTCCAATGGTCCCGGCCTATAGAGCGCATTCATGGCTATAAGGTCGTTGATATCGGTCGGTTCAAGTTTGCGGAGATAATCGCGCATCCCGCTCGATTCGAACTGGAAAATACCGACAGTTCTACCTTCGGCAAAAAGCTTGAATACGTCTTTATCATTCAGAGGGATTTTATTTAGATCAAGCTGATAGCCGCGGTTGCGGGCGATCTCGCTTAATGTATCGTCGATAACTGTAAGCGTTCGCAGGCCTAGAAAATCCATTTTTAGAAGTCCCATATGTTCGATATTACGCATATCGAATTGGGTGGTAATTTCATCTTTGTTGGACTTATAAAGCGGGACGAAATCGAGATCGGAAGAGCACACGTCTGAACTCCAGTCACAGAACTGACCTTATCGC
>CAZTNJ010000071.1:0-7583 GCA_964614835.1 uncultured Ignavibacteria bacterium
GATAAGCAAGAACAACGGCTTATCAATTCGGTTATTGAATTTACCGATACGACAGTCAGGCGGGCGATGACCCCTCGAACGGAGATTCTGGCGGTCGAAATGAACGCTACTGCCGAAGACTTAATCAGGCTGGCCACCGAGACCCGCTTTTCACGATTCCCGGTTTACGAGGAAAGCCTCGACAATATAAAAGGGATCATTCACTCCAAAGACCTTTTGTATGTCTATGCCCATAAAGGCCTGTTTTTCCTGCCCGATATATTAAGGCCCGCTCATTTCGTCCCCGATTCGAAAAAAATTTCTGAACTCTTGCGAGAAATGCAGAAGAAAAAATTCCAGATGGCTATTGTTTTGGATGAGTTCGGCGGTACAGCTGGTATTATCACGGTTGAAGATGTGGTCGAGGAAATAACCGGAGATATTCATGATGAATATGATGTCGAAGCGTCGAAAATCGAATTTCTTTCAGACGGCAAGGCCAAAGTCAATGGTGCCATGCCGGTTGATGAATTCGCCAATGAATTCGGCGTGCGTATCGAAAAGGGAGAATACCATACTGTTGCCGGGATGGTCGTCACGCGGCTAGGATCAATTCCTCCGGTTCAAACTAGAATCCAATTCGATGGATTTGCTCTCACGGTACTTGATAAAGATGGCCACAAGATAGACGAACTTCTGGCGGAAAAAACGCCGGAAGAAGCGGAACCCTCTGAATAAAAATTCAATAATTAGATACGGCAATAGAGAATCAATGCCCGTTAAGCAGCTTACTTCTATGTGATTATTTAAAAATCTGCGCTCAATGTCAAACGGTGCACGTTTCCCAAATCGGCGTACGATGAATAGGAATAATCAAAGGAATATTCTTTTATATTGTAACCGAATCCTCCGGAAAATCCTGCCATGCCATCTTTGCTCGATTCGGTTTTGTAATCCTGTCCCGATGAATTCCAGCCCAATCGAAGCATGAATGGGTTGAATGCCTCAAATTGACCTCCCAAGGCCATATAAAGGCTGTTATCTGTCGGCATCACAAGGTCGCCGGTAACCGTGAGCGGTAATCCTCTCAAGTGATGCGCGAATCCGGCATCGATTACCAGCGGCAAGGGATCTTTGTGCGATTTGGAAAATCCTTTTAATTGAGTGCCAAGGTTCGTTATCGCCAATCCGATACTACTTCGGCCGCCTTCCAGTTGATAAATAACCCCCAGATCCAGCGCCAGCGCGTCTGAACTATAGCTATCGATACTTTCGGTGATAAATTTCCCGCTTATACCCACCGAGAACCTCTCCACTACATTTTTTGAATATACAACCCCCAGCGCCAGGTCATAGGCGCCAAATGTGCCCAATTCGGTGCCCTGCCTATCGAATCTCTTAAAACTTCCATAACTTTGATAATTTAGCGAAATCCCAAGCGCCGTCTTTTCATCGAAACTCCTTACATATCCGAGATATCCCGATTGAAAATCCAGCAAGTAATTCAGATAAGTCGCCATGAATCGATTCGGTGCAATCGATTTTATTTGAGTCTCTCGATGGATTTCCTCCCCTTCGCCGTACTCATCATAAGATTTGGTGGTTTTGGCGAATATATAACTGGGTGTAGTTAACCCGGCCGGATTGTAATATATCCCGCCGATATCATCGGCAAGACCGGCGAACGCGCCGCCCATAGCCTGGGCTTTGGCCGAAACGCCTACCTTTAAAAATGAATAGGCGCTTTTTCCGGCATTTGAATTCCCGGCGATTGCCCCGGTAGTTAATGCCAGTATTATGACAATTGCTATCGTTAAATTCCGCATGGCCACCTCAGGTCTGTTATTTATCTTCAATATTTAAAACCAAAATCCCGTTCATTTCGTTGCGATACTAACCAAATATACGCGAAATTACCACCCTTTTACAGTTTTATTCATAATCTGATCGACTAATTTATTGATTGCCAAATCGATACCAGTTTGCTCCGATTCAGTATCGGACGCGTAAGTGCCGTAGTCTGAAAGGGTTTCCTCCCAGATTGCCTGATCGTTATTGGCTTTAACAAACTTGACTTTAATCCCTATTCGGCAGATATATTCTTGCACTGTTTCACTTGCCGTATAAGTATAAGGATCGCGCGAATACGCCACGACCGTGCCTCTGATAATTGCATCCGCCTGCGATTCCGGTAATACTTTGAGCGTATTGTCACTTACAAGTTTCTGGCTTAAGGCGCTGGTCAGCAACTCACCGATTCCGTATTGGGTGGTCTGATTATCGAATACCGGTACCGCCACGCTTTTTATACCACCCAATGCCGATGGCGAAAACGTATAAACGCCGCATGATAATGTCAGCAATAACACGCCGATTCCGAATACCGCGATTTTATTCATAGTATTTGTTTGCCGTTTTTTATCACGGATTTCGCCAAATTCTGTCCAATCCAATAGGGGATTTCCCGATAATCATCGGCATCCCAAATTACCAAATCGGCCATCTTTCCCGGAGATAGACTGCCGCACTTATCGCCGCGATCTATCGCGTAAGCGGCATTGATAGTCGCTGCGCACAACGATTCGGCGGGAGTCATCTTAAATAGGATACAGGCAAGGCTCATCGTTAGCGGTAACGATTGAATCGGCGAACTGCCAGGGTTAAAATCGCTCCCTAATGCCACCGGTAGGCCGTATTCGATCATTTGGCGGGCAGGGGCTCTTCGCTTGACATCAAGTACGAACACACTTCCAGGAAGAAGCACCGCGACCACGCCCGCTTTTTTCATCAGGTGGATTCCCTCATGAGCTACGCAATCCAGATGGTCTGCCGACACTGCTCCAAATTCCGCCGCTAGTTCGGCTCCGCCTGTCGAATGAAGTTGATCGGCATGGATTTTTAATTTCAATCCGAAAGCCTGCGCGGTTTGCATCACGACTCTGGTTTGCTTGGGCGAGAATACGCCTTTTTCGCAAAACACGTCGCAGAATTCGGCCAGCCCCAGCGATGCCACCGTTGGAATCATCTCACCGCATATTAGCGCCACATAATCATCGGGATTATGTTCAAACTCTTCCGGAATCTCATGCGCTCCCAAAAAGGTCGTGACTATGCTTGCTTTGGTGTCCTTTCCCAATTGATTTAAAACTTTCAATATTTTTAATTCTGATTGCGTGCTTAAACCGTAACCGGATTTGCCTTCGATTGTCGTCACTCCCGATTCAAGCATCTTTTCAATTACCTTCTTGCCTCGTTCATATAGCTGTTGATGCGAGGCTTTCCGGGTAGCTCTGACAGTCGATTTAATCCCGCCGCCGGCTTTGGCGATCTCAAGATAATCTTTACCGGCAAGCCGCATTTCAAATTCGTTAGCGCGATTGCCGCCGAATACCGGATGGCAATGGGGGTCGACCAATCCCGGCGTCACCAACCTGCCCTCGGCATCGATTATTTTGATGTTTTTATTTGCCTTGATTTTTTTTAGCAACCTTGGCGTTTGATCGACAGCAACTATGCGATTTCCGGATATTGCCACTGCGCCGTTCTTAATTATACCCAGCTCAGACATCTTCCCGCCGTGGCGAGGGCCCAGATGGCCGGCCAGATTCATAGTCACGAGCTGGCCAGCGTTTTTAATTATGGCTGTAATCGGCGATTGTTCCGTTTTCATTTTAACGTTAAGTTTTGCCATCTCTTATCTCTTATACTCCGGTATCGACCTTTTTCTACGGTTATATATCACTTTCGCGATTTAATCAGCGTTCTACCACTACCGCCATAAAAGTGCCTTCAGCTACGATTTTGTCATCGACAAATGCCTTGCCGCCCATTTTGCATGAGTTCGGCCGGAATTGTATCATCTCGATTTCAAATCGAAGTTGGTCGCCTGGAATGACAGGCTTTCGGAAACGGACGCCATCAATTCCCATAAAATAGACCAGTTTCTTCTCCGGTTCTTCTATTGCGTTTAGAAGCATAAAGCCGCCTGCCTGGGCCATCGCCTCGACTATAAGCACCCCCGGCATTACCGGTCGGTCCGGGAAATGCCCCATGAATTGCGGTTCGTTGAAAGTAACGTTTTTAATTGCCACCACTCGCTTCCGTGGCACGACATCGATGATTCTATCGATTAACAAAAAAGGATAACGGTGGGGCATGGCCTTAAGTACGGCGTTGATATCTAATAGGTATTCGCCTTTGGCCTTACCGGTGCCGTATTTGCTGGTAAGAACTTTTTTCTCGAACACCGACCGGATTTGTTTTGCCAGCGCCACATTTGCCTCATGACCAGACCGCGCCGCCAGGATATGTCCTTTAATCGGTACTCCGATTAGAAACAAATCCCCCAGAAGATCGACTGCCTTATGGCGTACTGGTTCGTTATAAAATCGAAGCGGGACATCGTTGAGAATGCCGGTCTTGCCGACGAAAACTTTTTCGCCGAAACCGAAACGATCTTGTATTTTCTGGAGCCGATCCGGGGTAATCTCGTTATCCACAAAAACCACCGCGGCATCCAGCCTTCCGCCTTTTATCAACCCCGCGTCGTAGAGATATTCGACCTCGCTTAAGAAACAGAAAGTGCGGCTGGCCGCGAATTCATCGACAAACTCCTTGTCCAAATCCACCAGCGATGTGTATTGCGTGCCTAACGCCTTATTGGGATAATCGATTAAAAATGTTATTCGCAAATCATCTGAAGGTGCCACAACGATATCGATTTTTTTCGATTTATCGCTGTACGAAATCGGCGAATCGATTTCCAGGTAGTTCTTGGGCGCGTCTTGTTCGGCAATTCCAGCTTTCAGAAGCGCTTGCACGAACGGCATCACCGAACCATCGCCGGCCGGGGGCTCGGTGTTGGAAAGTTCCACAATCAAATTATCTATCTGCAAACCGGCGATTGCCGCCAGTGCGTGTTCGACCGTATGCACTTTGACATCGCCTATACCCAGAGTAGTGCCCCGCATCGAATCGACGACATGTTCGATATCGGCCGGGATTCGCGGCGAGTTTTCCAAATCGGTGCGGATAAAGGTGACGCCATGATTGATTGGCGCCGGTACGAACGTTATTGTGGTTTCCACGCCGGTATGAAGGCCAACTCCAGAGAAAGATGATCTTGTCTTTATAGTCCGTTGATTTTTAATCATAACTGATTCCGCATTTAAAATGATTTAATTTGACCAATAGTTCCTGTCAAGATTGCGATATCCTATCGCTTCTGATATATGTTGAGCCAAAATCGTTGGGGATGATTCCAGATCGGCTATCGTTCGGCTTACTTTCAGAATACGGTCAAAAGCGCGCGCCGATAACCCCAGCCGGTTTATAGCGGTTTTAAGCAAACTCATCGAATCATCGTCAATGACACAAATTTCCCGCAATAACTTGGTTTCCATCTGGGCGTTGCAGAAAATCCCATCGTAGTTGCTGAATCGCTCCAATTGAATTTGACGGGCAGTGTTCACCCGCTTTCGAATCGTATCTGAATTTTCCGAATCGACCAGGCTGGTTAGGTCTTTGAATTTTACCGCCGGCATTTCGATATGAATATCGATTCGGTCAAGCAACGGCCCGGATATTTTTGATATATATTTCTGAATTTGCCCGGCGGAACAACTGCAATCATGTGTCGGATCGCCAAAATAGCCGCAGGGGCAGGGATTCAACGCCGCCGCCAGTATAAACGATGCTGGATAGGTTACTGAACCGGCCGCTCGCGTGATTGTTACCGCTCCATTTTCCAACGGTTGACGAAGCGCCTCCAATGGATTTTTATCGAATTCCGGGAGCTCATCCAAAAATAAAACGCCGTTATGCGACAGGCTAACCTCGCCTGGAATAAGCTGATTGGTTCCTCCGGTAAGTCCGACATCTGATATCGTATGATGAGGCGCGCGGAATGGCCTGGTTGCCACCAGCGCCTGTCCCGGCATCAGGTGACCCCCCGAAGAGTATATCTTGGTCGTCTCGACAGCTTCCGCTAATGTCATATCGGGCAAGATCGTAGGTAGACGTTTGGCCAGCATCGTTTTACCCGATCCCGGCGGCCCGATCATAATAATGTTGTGCCCTCCGGCTGCGGCAACTTCCAGGGCCCGCTTGGCGTGTTCCTGACCTTTGACATCCGAAAAATCCACCGGATATTTGCGGCTGTTGGAAAAGATATCCCCCAGATCAACTTTACAAGGTTTGATTTCGACATGTCCCTCCAAAAACCCCACCGCCTGCGCCAGGCTATCAACCGGGATTATGTCGGTGCAATTGGCGATTGCCCCTTCATTAGCATTATCCGGAGGAAGAATAATCCCCTTGAACCTCTTCTTGCCGGCATCCAATGCGATTGACAATGCCCCCGGTACCGGCCGAAGTTTGCCATCTAAAGCAAGCTCGCCGATAATTATATATTGATCCAACAACTGTGTATCGATTTGGCCTGTGGCTGCCAGAATTCCTATGGCCATCGGCAAATCGAATGCCGCGCCCGATTTTTTAATATCAGCTGGGGCAAGATTGACGGTTACTTTTTTGGCGGGGAAGAGGAATCCCGAATTTTTAATTGCCGCGGTAACCCGTTCCCGCGCCTCTTTTACGGCGCCTTCGGGAAGACCCACTGTCGCAAACGCTGGCAGAAGCGGCGAAACATCAACCTCGACTTCAACAGTATAAGCCTCTATGCCCATTAGGGCGGATGAGAATACTCTGGCAAGCATATCGCCCAATATATCTTTAGGGGGATTCTATGTCAATCTTAAAGAGGAATTTAAGTTGACCGGGATTTGTGCAAGTATTATAAACAGCACGATTATGGAGGTTCTATGGAAAAGTTCGATTTTAATCTTTTAGAAGCTTTACAGCAATGGTCGATTGTCCATGTCCCAAAACTGATTATCATTTTATTTGGGATGTGGCTGACTATCAAGGTCGCCAGATTTATCGGCAAACGAATCAAAGCCCATGTAGAGGATGATGACCCGACCCGCCAATCCGAACGCGAAAAACGCGCCGAAACCTTAGTCACTATATCGAACACGATTGTCAAAATCGTTGTTATCGCTTTTGGTATATTGATGATTGTCAGAGAACTTGGAATCGATATCGGCCCACTTTTAGCTGGAGCCGGTATTCTGGGGTTGGCCATCGGTTTTGGTTCGCAAGCGCTGGTCAAGGATGTCGTCACCGGTTTTTTTATCCTGATGGAAAACCAGTTCCGGGTCGGCGATGTTATCAAGGCCGGTAATCATTCGGGTCTGGTGGAAAAAATCACGTTGCGCACCACAATACTGCGCGATCTCAATGGGACAGTGCATGTAATTCCTAACGGCGAAGTTGGCACCGTTTCAAACATGACCTATATCTGGTCGCGGGCAGTTATCGATATTGGGGTTAGCTACCGCGAGGATATCGACCGGGTGATGGATATAAT
Organism: uncultured Ignavibacteria bacterium; assembly: GCA_964614835.1. Taxonomy (GTDB): domain Bacteria; phylum Zixibacteria; class MSB-5A5; order UBA10806; family 4484-95; genus JAAYTW01. The sequence continues at coordinate 7,409 of CAZTNJ010000071.1, forward strand.
GACCCAAGTAGCCAAAGGTATGAAAGACGATCCTAAATATGGCGCTGATATAATCGAAGAACCTACGCTGCTGGGCGTAAATTCCTTCGATGAGTCATCGATTGCAATAAGAATTACCTTTAAGACGACACCTTTATTTCAATGGGCAATCGCCCGCGAATACCGCCGACGGTTG
>CAZTNJ010000071.1:7593-15042 GCA_964614835.1 uncultured Ignavibacteria bacterium
CCAAAACCATCGTGACGTTTCAGGAAATTAAATTTGACGTGACACTGCCTAAGGTTGTTTTAACAAAACATTTTTTTAAATGGGAAAAGCCCGCGCATATCGGCGTAGGTTTTAAAAAAGTTTCGATGCCGAAAAGATTGAGATACCATTTCCCCAGCGAACGCTTTCGCTCGACAAAGACACTATGGAAATATTCAAAAAACAAAATCAGGGAAATTAGAAAGTTATTCAATATTCTCGTAGAGACTCCGCATACTGGGCCCCATATGATAAAGGCAAAGGCTATTCGCTGGAGGAGTATTACCATACGCCCCGGCGTCGAGATGGGGCTTAATAAAATAAATATTTAGTCAATCAAGGATTCCATTCATGAAAAATAAATCCGGTCCGCCTCCCGAAAATATCCCTATCCGAACCTGTGTGGTCAGCGCTTATATTTTCCGCAAAAAAGCCGACCAGATTCAATTTTTGATTATCAAGCGAAAAAGCCCCTATATGTTCGGGCTATGGCAACAGGTCGCCGGAAAAATCGAGAAAGGGGAGACTGCCCCGCAAGCGGCTCTACGCGAAATCAAGGAAGAAACCGGACTGATTCCGAAGGCGCTATATTCGGCCGATATTGTCGAGATATTCTATGAAGACAACCACAAGTGCATCCACATAATCCCTGTGTTTGCCGCGATTACCGACTCTAAGGCCAAAGTCGTCTTATCGGAGGAGCACAGTCATTTCAAGTGGGTTTCGGCAAAACAGGCGATAAGGGATATGGCATTCGTACAGCAAAAAAGCTCTATAGACATTATCAATCGCGAATTTGCTTTGAAAAAGCCGCCGGAGGAATTAAAGATAAAAGTAATTTAGTATCCTCAGCATGGCAAATCGAATCTGCGCTTATTTCTCCGCTGCCTCGTAACCGGCATCACGCACCGATTTAATCAAACTGGCCATATCCGGGTTACCTTCAATAACCGCAAGATTACTTTCCAAGTAAACATCAACTTGGGTTACGCCGGGGACACTCTGTAACGCCTTGGTTACCGCCCTTACGCAGTGTTTGCAGTTCATTCCCTTTATGTCAAGTTCGATTGCCATGTTGTTTATTGTCTCCTTCGTTGCCCGGGGGGCCACCAGATATTTGCGATATAAATCGTATGCAGTCAAAAAAGTGAATAATCCGATTACTAAAATCGACATGGCGAAAGTGAACCAGCCTACCGTTTCGCTGCCGTGGTGATGGTGACTCATCATCCCCTGACCCGGCCCGATTACCCAACTAAACAGGTAGCCAAATAACATGCTGAATACCGCCACCGTCGATAAATAAATCGCCAGCACCCGCGTTCCGAATGCCCGATAGACCGCCCCAATCGTGGCAACATTGCTGGCCGGACCCGCCATAAGAAAAACCAGTGCCGTGCCGGTTGGCATCCCGGCCGCTATCAGCGATGCCGCAATCGGCACCGAACCGGTTGTGCAGACATACATTGGAAGAGCAATCGCAAGCATCAGAAACTGCCCCCAGAATCCGCCGATCCAGTCGTACTGGGTCAGCGCCCCCGGCGGGAAAAGCATCGAGATTATAGCAGCGACTATAATGCCGAGAATGATCCAACGATAAATCATCCCCAGCAAATCGAATAATCCATACCGAAGCGCCTCCCCGATACGCGAATGCAGCTTTTTAATATTGACATCTTTGATATATACATCTGGCTGCCTTTCCGGCCTATTATCGGTTTTATCGACTATGAATCCGCCGATAATCCCGGTTATAAATGCCGCCGCGACTTTGAATAACGCGAATGGCCACCCTAAGAACGAACCGCTCACCAGAATTGAATCAACCCCCGTTTGCGGTGTGCTTATAAGGAAGCTCGTTGACGCGCCATCGGTGGCTCCATCCTGCTTGAGTCCAATAGTCGTAGGAACAACGCTGCAGGAACATAGCGGCATCGGTACGCCTATTATCGCGGCATTTATCACGCTGCCGATTCCTTTTTTTCCCAGTTTGCGGTTAATAAAAGATGATGGCACAATTACGTGAATAATTCCGGCTATCAGCGTCCCCAGTAGAAGCGGCCCCGATAACTGAATCAAGACATTCCAGATTTCTAACAAAAACCGTTCTATCATATTATGATGCTAATCGTTTGTAAGATCGAAATGTTCCCGCATGGTCATTTTGCCTGATACGCAAAAGGGCGCAGTTTGCTGCGCCCCGACGCGAATTGTCTATTTACTAAGGACTTACCACGAACTGGTTAATTCGCCGACTGCCTTTTCGACATTGTCGAGAATCTGGCGGCTCTTCACCAATTCGACCATCTTGTTGTGATCGTCGAACAATGGCCGGTCTTCTTCCAGATGCTGTACTTTCGTGCGAATAGTATCCAGCGCTGTCTGCGTGCCTTTGCCTTTGGTAAAATTGCGGAAATCGAGCCCTTGCGCCGCCGCCATGTATTCAATACCCAGCACACCGTTCGCGTTTTCCAAAATCTGTCTGGTCTTCAGCGCCGCGTTCATTCCCATACTCACGAAATCTTCCTGATCTGCCGCTGCCGGTATCGATTGCGTGCAGGATGGGGCCGACAGAATACGCTGTTCCACGATTAGCATGTCCGCTGTGTATTGCGACAGCATCAAGCCAGAGAACATCCCCGCGCCTTTGGTCAAAAACGCTGGCAGCCCCACGCTCAACGCCGGATTCAAAAGTCTGTTCAAGCGGCGTTCCGATAACACGCACACCATCGCCACCGACGCGCCTACCATATCAAGCGGTAAGCTGATCGGCGTTCCCTGAAAATTCGCACCCGTGAGAACTGTGTCGCTTTCGGGAAGGAATATCGGGTTATCGCCAACACCGTTTATTTCGATTTCAAACTGCTTGCGGGCGTAGGCCAGATGGTCTCTGGCCGCGCCGATTACTTGCGGCGTCGACCTCATCGAATAAGCGTCCTGAACTTTCACTTTTAATTTACCGGTCACCAAATCCGAACCCGCAATCACCTTGCGGATATTGTTGGCGCAGGTTACCGCGCCTTTAAATCCGCGCAGTTGGTGAAGGCGTTCATCATATGGTTTCATATTAGCGAGTAAAGCTTCCAGAGTCATTGCCGCCGCGATTTCCGCTTGCTTGAAAGTGCGCTCGGCGTCCAGAATCTCTAAGCAGCCAATACCGGCAATCAAATTCGAACCGTTGATTGCAGCCAGACCATCGCGCGCCAGAAGCCCTGGAATCGGTATGCCAGCTTTTTCCATCGCTTTTCTGGTCGGCATCCGTTCGCCCTGATAAAACGCTTCCCCCTCGCCCATCAGCGATAAGGCCATCTGCGCCATCGGCGAAAGATCGCCGCACGCGCCGACACTTCCTTTTTCGCAGACTACCGGGGTTACGCCTTTGTTGAGAAGCTCCACGAATGTCTGGGTTATTTCCGGACGGCAGCCGGAGTTACCGTGGCAATGTACGTTAATTCGGGTTAACATAGCGGCCCGCACATGTTCAATAGGGCAGGGGGCCCCGATACCGGCCGCGTGGTTATAAATCAAATATTTCTGGAATTGCTTGACCTGTTCGTCGTTGAGCACGATTTCCGAAAATTCGCCGATTCCCGTGTTTACGCCATACATAATTTCGCGGGCTACGATTTTCTTTTCGAGCATACCGCGGCACTTTTTGATTCGCTCCAGCGCCGCCGGGGCGATTTCCACTTTTTCGCCGTGGCGAGCCACCCGTTCCACATCTTCTATAGTGAGTTTGAAGCCGTCTAAGACTATTGCCATTTAGTTAACCTCCAGTGTTTTATCGAGAGCCGGATTTATTGATAAATCGACCTTAATCCGGCCGTAGTATTTCCTTAAGTTGCCGCCAATATATATCTTTGAGAAAGAATTCACAAGGAAAATCGGTTGCTTTAGGGAGGCCCTGACCATCATGGTTTAAACTCCCGATTGAAATCGGGTGGCTTCACCCAATTTCGATTCAGCCAGTCAGGCCATCCGGCTCGTCTGAGCGACAAGCCGACATCTAAAAGTAGTATGAATCCAAGGATGCAAGCGTCTTCTGCCGCCGGGTCGCCCGACCCGGCGGAAAACGATTTAAGGGATTTATCCGGGAACGCCTCCTCTTTTAACTTCGTATCAACTATTAAGATGACAATGCCCTTGACAGCTATCGCCCGGTGATTTAGAATGAGGCAAACTTAAGGAAGGAGAACCGCTTGCAAAATATCGTCGCCATATTGCTTATGCCGGATGTTGTCGCCGGCAAAAAACTAACCGACCTGATTGGGAGCTCATCGCCATTCGCCAAAATCGTATTGGGAATCCTGCTCCTGTTTTCGATTATCTCCTGGGCCATTATCCTGTTCAAATTCTTCGAACTTCGAGCCACCCAGAAAGCCAACGATAAATTTATCCAGGAATTCCGGCGGCGTAAAAGTGTCGATAAAAGCTTCCATACCTTATCTCGTATGACCCGCTCTCCATACTCTATGATGCTGGGCGCCGCTTTTATCGAAATGGAATCAATCGTGCGCGGCAACGGTGAACAAAAAGGGGTTATCGATGATGATAGCCTTAACCAAATCGCCGAAGCTATCGACCGCACCGGTATCACTCAAGCCATGAAACTCGAACGCTACGTAGTGTTTCTGGCAACCACGGCCAACGCTTCGCCGTTTATCGGCTTGCTTGGCACGGTCTGGGGTATCATGGACGCTTTCGCGGAAATCGGCATTCGCGGCACCGCGACTCTGGCGGTGGTTGCTCCCGGTATCGCGGAAGCGCTAATCGCCACCGTTGCCGGTTTAGGCGCCGCGATTCCGGCGGTTATTGCCTATAATTTCTACACTAATCAACTTCGCCAGATGAATTCCGAAATCGACAATTTCAAATCGGAATTGTATTCGGCGATCAAGAAGGAGTTGAGTCAGGTTGCGGCGGTTTAGACGCGAATTCCATCCGATGGCCGAAATCAATGTCACCAACCTGGTGGATGTGGTTTTGGTGTTGCTGATTATATTCATGATTGCCGCCCCGATGATCCAATCAGGCGTCGATATCCAGTTGCCCAAATCCAGCGAGGCGCCCCGCGATGTCTCCACCGGCATTGTAGTTTCTATTACCAAAGACAAGGCGATTTTGATAGATAATTACAAAGTATCGCAGGCAGATTTCGAATCGCGGTTGAAAACCATCCGCGAGGTTAAAAAATATCGGCCGGTGTATATCCGTGCAGATGAGCGCGTACCGTATGGGATGGTCATGGATATCATGGCGAAAATCAAAAAACTCGGTATCGACAATGTCGGCCTGGTTACCGAACCGGAGAAAACCCTGTGAAATCCGTATCCGATTGTAGGGGCGGTTCGCGAACCGCCCAATTCTCGTGTAGGGGCGTATTGCCATACGCCCCATGTCATTCCCGCGTAGGCGGGAATCCAGAATTATATCCGGTGGGGCATGCCGCATGAAAAAAGCCCTTATTGTATCGCTTTTTCTGCATGCCGCTCTGTTCGGCTACTTCATAATCGGTGGAAATCGCGGTACCGAAGCTGCCTACCCGAAAATCATGTCGGTCGATTTGGTGTCAATGCCTTCCATGGCTAAAGGTGTCGAAGGCGGCTCCGAGGATTTTGGCAAGCCCGAACAAACCAAACCCAAAACCAAAGTGGCCGAACCGCCGAAAACCGCGCATATGACCGAAGTGCAGAAAAACAAAAAACCGGCCCGCCAGCAAAAACCGCAGGACACCCCCCCATCCGGCAAAGCTGCCGATAGCCGCGCCAAGCCTGGCTTGCCCCAGGGAGTCGATTATGGCAGCGAGTTCGGTGATGTTTCAGTCGAGGGCGGCTCGTTCGAAACGCCAACCTATCTGAATATCCTTTTCGCTAAGATAAAGAACCGCTGGGACAACCCGTTTCAGGGTTCGGATAAGATCGCCTGCGTGATTTATTTCACGATAGAGAAGGGGGGAGCCATTTCGGATGCCACCATCGAGATGTCATCGGGGATTGCGGCGTTCGATCAATCGGCCTTGCGGGCGGTCTTGAATTCCAGCCCGCCGCCGTTGCCGTTGGAGTATTCCGGCACCCAGCTGGGCATCCATCTGCAATTTCAGTTTTTACCGTAGGGAAAGATTTATTGCGTAGGGGCGAATTGCATTCGCCCGAATTGGTGCCCCACGGCTTGCCGTGGGTTCAGTAAATACATCCTGAGCCATTAAACTATAATAATATCATTTCTATTAAGAATCCGATCCCACCGCAGAGCGGTGGGGCACCCGGCGTAAAATCCCTCGTCGAGGTAGTTATGAAAATTATTGCGGGGCCGGTTAATTTTAGTTTCGCCTTACGGCCATGTTTGTTTATTCTTATGATAATGATTTTCCCGGCAGTTGTCCACAACTGCCGGGCACCATATAATAGGCAAAACATCTATTTTATTTAGACCAAATCTGATACGCCATGATAAGAACATTCAATAACCCAACAATAACCAAGAAAAATGTCAACCAGTTTAAACGGGAACCTATCTTAAATTGTTGTTGAGCTAGAAATACTTGGAGTTTCCTTTCATCATTGAGTCTGGCTTCAGGATCGCCATAGCCATGACCATCCTCAAACCTATCAATTAAGTCTTTTATATCATTTTTAAACATATTTATTCCCTTTCTTTACTTTTAGAGCCACGACGCCCTACCGCGCTGGGATGGGTTCTGCTAAAACCAATCAAACGCTTTCTTCCTTTTCTTTGCATGTAAACTAGAATGCTTCTTGCGTGACATTACGGATAAATTTGATGGCCGGTTATTATTCTTATCGCCATCTTTATGATGTACCACAAAGCCATCCCAGATTTTGCCACCAAGCTTTTTCTCGGCAACTCGGCGATGCGTATATTCCCATTTGCCTTTTTTGTTTTTATACTGAGGGTATCCATGATGCTCTCTGGTCTCAAGACTACCAGACGATTTTCCTAACGAGAATAGCCCGGAAAAGATACTATTTAGTAATCCCATTTGCCTAACCCTTTTTTATCGGGATACGGAATCCCCGAATTGTTTTGATTGTCCCTTTTCACCTTCCCACCGGGTGCCCCACCGCTCTGCGGTGGGTTCAATAATCCATAAACAGCGCTTATTGTTTAACAATAACCGATTCATATTCGTCAATCTCCAAAGGGACTTCACGAATCCCTTGATACCAGTTAAAACTTGACCACTGATATTGATCCGGACTTTCTACTAAATTCCTCTTCACCGGATTATAATGACAGTAATTTATTTTCTCCAAGGTTATTTCGGGCGTCCTGCAATTATGATCATAACACCTTTTTTCCCAGAACACGCCATTCGAATTTTCAGGCTTACCATTTATAGAGAAATGTCTTTTGGCCACGATAGATTTCAATCTGCCCACAATCATACCCATCTTCACGCCATCGGGTGGA